>JBCCRV010000022.1:0-22216 GCA_039201085.1 Myxococcota bacterium
CGTTCCGGGCAACAACAGCAAGCTCATCCTGATCCTGATCTTGGCCAACCTGGTCGGGCTCGGAGGCATCGGCGCCTACCTCGTGCTCTTTAGTGATAGCGGGGGTGCGGCGGAGGCACAGCCGGAGCCGGAACCGAACACCTTTGGACCACTCATCGAGGTACCCACGATCATCGTAAACCTCAGCGGTTCGCACGGTGGGCGTTTCATGCGCGTATCGCTCCAAATGGAGGTGCGCGAGGACGAGCACGTCGCCCTCGTCGAGCCTGCCCTCGTCCCGATTCAAAACCGCCTGCTGATCTACTTCAGCGAGATGGACCCTGCACGCACTGGCGAAGAAGGCGCGAAGGACGCCATTGCCGAGGAGTTGGTCGACACGATCAACGAGGTGCTCGGTGACGACACCGTCCGCCGCGTTTACTACACGGAGTTCGTCATCCAATGAGCGAACCGCTCCTATCGGCGGAGGAAACCGATGCGCTCCTTGCTGCGATGCAGCAGGGCGAAGAGCTGCAGGCAGCTGAGGGTATCGACCTTACGTCGCCGGAGCGGCGCATTCGCACGGCCCTCACGGTGGCCGACAAGGGGGGTGAGGCGATCGCGGGTATGGCGCGCCGACTTTTCCTCCGTCACGCAGGCGTGCCCGCCAAGACGGATGCGGCTCCAGCGGAAATCAACCCCTACTCGGTCGCCGCCGGTGGTGTTCGCCCGGGTTGCGCTCTGGCGCACCTGCGCATCGGTGAGAGCTTCGGCTTCCTTGCTCTCGGTCCAAGCCTCGTCACGTTTCTGCTCGAGCGTCAGCTCGGAGCGCCCCTTCGCATGGACGATGCGGCGCCGCAGTCGAGCCGCGAAGAGCTGACGGCGGTCGAACGGCGCCTCCTGCGTCCGATCACCGAAGAACTCGTGGCCTCGATCAGCGATCATCTCTGTGGCGACCCGGAGACGATTCGCATCGTCGCCATTCATTCGAACGCGAGCGAACTGCCCACCTTGCCGTCGCACCATCCGGTGCTCCGCCTGAGCGTTCAGGTCAGCCCAGGAGCGGCACCGCCCGACGAACTCACGCTCGTCTTTGCGAGCGAAGCGGTCAGCCTTGTGTTTGCGGCCCCAAACGAGTCGGACAGCGATCAAGGCCTGTCCGCCAGCGAGCGTCGTCGCATTCGTCAGCGCGCGATGGCCGCCGACGTAGAAGTGGTGGCCGTTCTCGGCCGCGCCAAGGCGACCGTTCGCAGCGTGCTGAACCTCGAAGTGGGCGACGTGCTTCGTCTCGACACGGTCCCAGGCAACCCCTGTCGCCTCGTCGTCGCCGATACGACCGTGCTGCACGGCAAACCCGTCACGCGGCACGGCAATCTGGCCATCGAAATTACCGGGCGTAAAGGCGCGCCCAAGGCCCATGCCGGCCGATAGCGCGCCCTCCGCTTCATCTCGCTCCCCAACCGAAACCCCTCCATCGAAACCAAGGAACCCATGGAAGACGTTCGCGATCACGAATCCTCCGACCCGCGCCCCGCGGGCGCCAACTCGATGCCGCCCGATCCCATGCCCATGCGGCCGGAGCCACGGCAGCAGGACGTCGACTCGATGCGTCCGCCCTCGCCCGAGGTTCCGGTCATGGACGACTACGACGATGCCCCCGCGGCGCTTGAAGACCCGGGCCTTGGACGCGTTCTGGAGATCCCGCTCACGATTCACGTCGAGCTCGGACGAAAGCGCGTGAAGATTCGGGAGCTCATGCAGGTTGGTGCGGGCACGGTGCTCACGCTCGATGCCCAGGCCGGTGCCGCCCTTTCGATCTACGCCAACCAAACGCTCATCGCCGAAGGAGAAGCGGTGGTCGTCGGCGAACGCTACGGCGTTCGCGTCACGGACATCGTGTCGCCCGCGGAACGCGTGCGTCGGCTTGGAGGTGAAGGATGAACCGCGCGCTTCTGCTCTCGCTCCTCTTGTCCCTACTGGCGATGCCGGTCCTTGCGGACGACATCCCGCTGACGGGCGCTCAGTTTCGCCTCGAAGACGACCATGCTGCGATCTACCTGCTCAGCAGTGAGTCTTTGCCCGAGCCGCGCATTCGCTTCAGCCGCGGGGAGTTTCGCGCGTGGTTCGACAACGTCGAACACCAGCGCATTACGACCGCCGGCGATGGCACGGCGATTCGCGACGTACGCGTGCGGAGCGGTGCGGGAAGAACGACCGTGGTTCACGTCCGCCTTGGCGATGCTCGCGAGCTCAGGGCCGAAGCCGTGTCCGTCGTTCGCTACGACGGAGGGACCATTTTGCGCATTCGACGGGACGCGCTCGCGCGGCTGCCCGACCCCGAAGCGGAGCCCGAAGCCGAACCCGAAGCGGAGCCAGCCACAGAGCCCGCTGCCGTAGAGAGCGGCGAAGGGGCCGAGGACGTCGTCGAACAAACGCCGGGCTTTCTTGCGGACGACGCGCCGGAGGCGCTCATCGCCGCGCCCGCCGGCGAGGGTCGAGGATCCACTGGCCTCATGCTCTCCATCATTGCGGGGCTTGCACTCATTCTGCTGCTCGTGCGTCTGCTCGGGCGAAAGCGCAGCATTAGCGAGCCCTCGGACATCGAGGTGGTGTCGGCGAAGCGATTGGGGCCGAAGCATCAGCTCGTCGTCGTGCGGGCCCTGGGCGAAGAGCACCTTCTCAGCGTAAGCGGAGGCCAAACGCAGCTCATCACGAGCACGCAGCGCCCGGACAACACGGCCGCCTTTCGCGCCCTCGTCGACGCCCAGCTCCCGGACTCGGAACCGCGCGACCATCAGGGATTGGGGCTCACGCAGGCGCCGCCGAAGGCGCCTTCGCTCAACCCGCCGCCGGCGGCCGCCACCCCATCCGAGGAGCGCTTCGGCGCCCGCTTGCTTGAGCTTGCGACGGGCCGAAAGGACCGCGCGTCCATCGGCACCGCGAAGACGCTTTCTTCGAAGAGTCCGGTGTCGGGCCTTCTCGACCTTCGTCGCCGGATCGGATGATGGTCCGCCTGCTGCTGTCGGCAGGGGCGTTCTTCCTCCTGCCGACGCTTGCACAAGCTCAGCCGTCGATCGACGTCGCCATCAACAGCGGCAGCGAGGGGCCGGAGCAGGTTGTGGGCACCCTCAAGGTGCTCGGTGTGCTCACGGTGCTCTCGCTGGCGCCGGCCATTTTGATCTCGATGACGTCCTTCACGCGCATCGTCGTCGTGCTCAGTTTCGTGCGTCAGGCGATGGGCGCGCAGAACGTCCCGCCCATGCAGGTGATCCTCGCCCTTTCGCTTCTGCTGACGGGCGTCGTGATGACGCCGGTCGCGGCCGCCATCGATGAAACGGCGCTGAGTCCATACATGGCCGAAGAGATCGACGAAGAGGCGCTTTGGGAACGCAGCAGCGGGGTGATCCGGGGCTTTCTACTCTCGCAAACACGCGACGCGGACCTTCGACAGTTCTACGAGATGACGGGTACGCCGCTGCCGCAGGCCAGCGAGGACGTCGGCCTTTCACTGCTCGTACCGGCGTTCATGATAAGCGAGCTGCGCACGGGCTTCGAGATGGGTTTTTTACTCTTCCTTCCCTTCGTGCTGATCGACCTGATCGTCGCGGCGATCCTGACGAGCATGGGCATGGTCATGCTGCCGCCGACGATGGTGTCCACGCCGATGAAGCTCATGCTCTTCGTAGTGGTGGACGGCTGGGCGCTCTTGACCGAGTCGGTTGTCGCGAGCTTTGCGGGAGGTGTCACGTGAGCGCACGCCCCGGTCCTGGGGCCGCGCCATGACGAGCACGGCAGCCCTCCAGTGGTTTCGCGACATGCTCTTTGCCGCCGTGGTCGCGGCATCGCCTGCCGTGCTTTCGGTGGTGATCGTTGGGCTCATCATGGCCATTCTGCAGGCCGCCACGCAGGTGAACGATCAGGCCGTGGCCTTCGGGCCCAAGGCGATCGCGGTCATCGTTGCGCTGAGCCTGGGCGGCGCCTTCACCTTGGAAACCGCTGCGGACTTCACGTCGTCCGCGATTCGAGCGATCGCCGACGTGACGCCGCGCTGAGCCTCATCCGATGGACCTGAATGCGCTCATCGAACTGGTCAGCGCGGCGCTTCCAGGAGTGGTCCTCCTGAGCCTTCGGGTGGGAGCGGTGTTTGCGGCCATGCCGGCGCCTTTCGGCGCTGTGGCGCCCGTGCGCGTGCGGGCGGCGCTGACCTTTGTGGTGGCCCTCACCATCGCGTGGCCGACCCTTGGTGTCGCCGCAACGGAGCTGGACACGGCCACCGGCATCTTTCGCGCAGGCGTGGGTGAGGTGTTCATCGGCGGCGTCATCGGGGTGACGGTGCGCGTCATTCTCGCGTCGATTCTCGTGGCGGGTTCGGCCATTGGCTTTTCGTCGGGCCTGGCCTTCGCCCAGTCCGTCGACCCAGCCTTGGGCGAAAACATGAGCCCGATTTCGCGGGCCCTAAGCTCGCTGGGGATCGCGTTTTTCCTGATCTTGGAGGGGCACCATGTGCTCTTAGATGCCCTCACGGCATCCGCGCGGGTCGCGCCCGTGGGCGACGCCTTCGCGGCCATTTCGCACGCAGGGGTCGTGGCCGTGAGCGGCGACATGGTGGCACACGGTTTGCGAATCGCGTCCCCCGTGGTGGCTACCATGTTCATCGTGCAGCTTGGATTGGCGCTCACGTCGCGTGCGGCGCCACGGGTGCAGATCTTTCAGCTCACCTTTGCGGTCGCGGTCAGCAGCGGACTCCTCCTGCTCTTTGTGGCAAGTCCTTCGCTGGCGCCTTCGATGGCGGCGGAGATTCGTCGTCTGCCCCAGCTAATCGCGACCGTCCTGGTGGCGCCGTGAGCGAACAGGACAAGTCGCAGCAGACCGAAGACGCGACTCCCAAGAAAAAGGAGCAGCTACGCAAGGAGGGCAAGCTTGCCACGAGCACGGACGCCGTCGCCGCCGGAGCGCTGCTGTTCGGACTCGTCTCGCTCGGGTGGGTTGCTAGCCACGCGGCCGCCGACGTGGCTTCTCTGGCCGAGCGCGCCTTTCGCCTGCGGGACGCCCACGAACCGGTGGGCATTTTGCTTTCCATGCGCAGCGCCTTCGTCGACGCCATTCTGCCGGTGCTGCTTGCGGCGATGGTCGGCGCCGTTGCCGTCGGACTGGTGCAAACGCGCGCGTACTTTTCGCTCAGCAACTTGGCGCCGAAACCGGAGCGCTTTTCGCCGCTCAAGCAGCTTGCCAAGATTCTGCCCGGCCGCGATTCGGCCATCGCCCTGCTCAAGCAAGTGCTTAAGCTTGCGGCCGTCGGTGCCATCGTGTCCGTCGTGCTCAAGACGTCGATGCCGATGTTCGTCGGCTTTGCGGCGACGCCCCTAGAGGCGATCGCCGTGGCTACGCTGGATGTGGCGACGCAGGTGCTGCGAATCGGCGTGGCGGCCTTCGTTTCCGTTGCGGCTATCGACTATATCCTCGCGAAGCGCAAGTACGATCAGGACGCGAAGATGTCGAAGCGCGACGTGCGCGACGAGATGAAGCAGGACCAGGGCGATCCGCTTGTGAAGGGTCGTCAGCGCAAGCTGATGCGCGAGCTGATCGCGTCCGGAGGCGGGAGCGTCGCCGACGCGACGGTGTTGGTTACCAACCCGACGCACATCTCCGTGGCGTTGCGCTACGACCCGGAGCAGGACGCGGCGCCGATGATTCTCGCGATGGGCGAAGGGGAAAAGGCCTTGGCCATGCGACGTGAAGCCCGGCAAGCAGGCGTGCCCATCGTGGAAAACAAGCCGTTCGCCCGCTCCATGTACAAGGATGGAAAGACCGGCGACATGGTGCCCGCGGAGCTCTTCGGCGCTGCGGCGACGGTGATCGCGCACGTGATGTCCCTCGGGCGGGTGCGCCCGTGATCGGCGCAGCGAGTGGCGCGTGCATGGCGCGCTCGAACGCGCTCGTCGCGGGCATCGAGCGCGCGCGCCTGGACCGTTCCGTACGGAGCGGCTCGTGAGGAGCACACTGAGTCGCGCCGTTCCGCTGGGGCTCGTCGGCATTGTGCTGCTCATGATCGTACCGCTGCCGCCGATGGCGCTCGATCTCTTTTTGGCCGTCAGTATCGCGGTTTCCGTCGCCTTGCTTTTCGTCTCGATCCACCTGGAAAAGCCGCTCGACTTGAGCAGCTTTCCAACGATCCTGCTCTTCACCACGCTCCTTCGTCTCGCGCTGAACGTGGCATCAACGCGGCTCATCCTCCTCGAAGGGGCGAACGGACCGGGCGCCGCCGGTCGCATCGTGGGCGCCTTTGGTGAATTCGTCGTTGGCGGCAACTTCGTGGTTGGTGGCGCCGTCTTTGTGCTGCTCGTGATCATCAACTTTGTCGTGATCACCAAGGGAGCAGGCCGCGTCGCGGAGGTTAGCGCACGCTTTACGCTCGACGCGCTCCCGGGCAAGCAGATGAGCATCGACGCGGACTTGGCAAGCGGCACGCTGACCCATGAGCAGGCCCGCACACGGCGCCGTGAAGTCGAGCGCGAAGCGGATTTCTTCGGCGCGATGGACGGTGCGAGCAAGTTCGTTCGCGGCGACGCCATCGCCGGCCTTCTGATGACCGCCGTCAACGTGGTGGTGGGCTTTATCGTCGGCGTGCTCCAACACGATCTTACGGCGGCGGACGCGGCGAGCACCTACACGGTACTGACCGTGGGCGACGGTCTCGCTTCGCAGATTCCGGCGCTTCTCGTGTCCACGGCCGCGGGTGTGGTCGTCACGCGGGCTGCAGCGGGCGCCGCACTGGGCCCCGTGCTTCTCGAGCAGCTCGGGAAGAACCGCGCGGCGCTTTTCGCAACGGCGGCCGTGCTCGTGGTCGTTGGCCTGCTTCCGGGTATGCCGCTTCTTCCCTTCGGCGCCCTTGCAGCGGCCCTCGCGTTTGCCGCGCGCGAGAAGGATGCTCCGGCAGAAGCGCAGGAAGAGGGCGCCGACGAGGCGGCGGAGCCGATGACGGATCGGGATCGCATCAAGGAATCGCTGCCCCTCGACCGCTTGGAGCTCGAAGTGGGCTTCGACCTCGTGCCCTTGGTGGACGATTCGAAGGGGGGCGATCTCGTAGGCCGCATCGGCGCGATTCGACGGAACCTTGCGACGGAGCTCGGCATGATCCTCCCGAGCGTTCGCATTCGCGACAACCTGCATCTCGATTCCAGCGCTTACCGGCTCATGCTCGCAGGCAACGAGGTCGGCGGCGGCGTCGTTCGCGTCGGCAAGCTGTTGGCGATGGACCCGACGGGCGCGCTGCAGGGGCTTCAGGGCGAACGCGTGACGGAGCCCGCCTTTGGTCTACCCGCGACTTGGATTGCGTCCCGCGACCGCGATCGCGCCGAGTCCCTTGGGTTCACCGTCGTCGACCCCGCGACGGTCGCCGCCACACATTTGACGGAGATGCTCCGCGCGGTGGCCCCCGAGACGCTTGGCCGAAGTGAAGCGCAGGAGCTTATCGACCTCGTCGCCGAGGAAGATCCGCGCCTGGTGGACGAGCTGATTCCGAACCTTCTTCCCCTCGGCGAAGTGATCAAAGTGCTGCGGGGTCTGCTCGGTGAAGGCGTGTCGATCCGCGATTTACGCAGCATTTTAGAGGCTCTGGCGGACCACGCGCGCGATGTGAAGGATCCGGCGACGCTCGTTGAGCTCGTCCGACGTCGCCTCGCTCGCCACATTACGAGCCGCTTCAAAGGCGACGATGGAAGCGTTGCTGCGGTCGTGCTCGGTCCGAGCGGCGAGCAGTTCTTTCGCGATGGTGCGTCCCAGCCAAGTGTGGCCCAGCGTTTGCTTAGTTCACTGAACGATGCCGCCGCAGCCTTCGCCAATGTCAGCACCCCGCCCCTCGTGCTCTGCGCGGCGGACGTGCGACCGGCCGCAAGCGAGTTCTTCACGCGCCGCGTGCCCGGGCTCGCCGTTGCGTCCTTCGCGGAAATCGATCCCAAGACCAACGTTCGCACCCTCGCGATGGTGCAGGCCTGAGCGTTTTCACCCCTTCCTCTGAACTAAACACCTCCTCCGAACGCCACTCCCATGACCCAACGTTCCTTTCACGCCAAGACCGTTCGAGACGCCATGCGGGCCGTCAAAGAAGACCTCGGCCCCGACGCGGTGATCGTTCGCGTGCACCACGAGTTGGGTCGCGCCACGGTCGTTGCGTCCGACGGAAACGGTCCCGCCGTTGCCCTCGCCAGCGAAGCGGCGGAGCGCCTCCTCTCGGAGCGACTTCACCGACGCGGCGTTCCTAAGCGCGCGGCGGAGCTTCTCGTGAAGCGCATGCGCACGGAAACGGGCCGGATCCCACCGAGCCTTTCGGCGGCGGCGGAGGGACTGCGAGTGGTTCTTGGAGAAGAACTGCTCTTTGCCGGTCCGATCGATCGTGCGGCGCGCGTCGTCGCGCTGGTAGGCCCGACGGGCGTCGGAAAGACCACGACGGTCGCAAAGCTTGCAGCCCACGAGGCCCTTGTTCGCCGGCGTCGGGTGGGTCTCATCAGCATCGACGACTACCGCATTGGCGGCGCCGAGCAGCTCCAGCGCTACGCGGACCTCATCGGAGTTCCGATGGAAAGCGGTGGCCCCGGCGATCTTGGACGCGGCCTGCGCCGCATGGCGGGATGCGAGCTCATCTTGGTGGACACGGCGGGGCGGGCGCCAGCGGATGTTCATGCCTTCACGGAGCTCGCCGAATCGCTCGGCGGCGCGGGCGAACCCGTGGAAACGCACCTGTGCATTCCGGCATCGGCCCACGACGTAGAAGTGCGGGCCATCGTAGAGCGTCACGCCGGCCTGAACCCGTCGCGGCTGCTTTCGACCAAGGTTGACGAAGCGGTCTACCACGGCGGCATCGTCGCGGCTCAGACGCTTGCGGGCTTGCCATTCAGTTACTTCACAACGGGCCAGCGCGTGCCGGAGGACATTGAAATCGCTTCGGCGGGTCGGCTCGCGGAGTGGCTCTGCGGCGAGGAGGTGGGCGCGTGAGACCGGATCAGCAAGACCACCTGAGCCTCGTTCCACCGGCGCCTGAGCCGACGCGTCCACCCCTTCGCGCCGTGCGGGAAAGCGGTATTCCGCCCAGGCCCCATCAGGCGGCGGGCCTTCGCGTGGTTCGTAAACCGGAAGAGTCGCCCGTGCTTCGCTTTCGTCGCCGCGACTTGCAGCTCGGCTGCGTCAGCTTTGCGATCACGAGCGGCAAGGGCGGCGTAGGCAAGACGCAGCTCTCCGCAAACCTCGGCGTGTGCTTCGCGCAGCGCGGCCTCCGTGTGCTTATGCTCGACGCGGACGTGGGGCTTGCAAGCCTGGACCTTGCCCTTGGCATCAAGCCGCACGACGACCTTCGCGCTGTGATTCGCGGTGAAGCCAAGGTGCAGGACGTGCTCTGTGAAGGGCCCGCCGGCGTGCACATCGTTCCGGCGTGTCCTGGTCGCTACGACATGGCAAACATGAGTACGGAAGAGCGGGGGCGCCTTCAGTCGGCGGTGCAAGACTTGGCGCGCGGTTACGATGTGCTGCTTGTCGATACGGGCGCCGGCATCGGCAGCAACGCCGTGGCGTTTGCGGGTGGCGCCGACGAAGCCGTGCTCGTGGTTACACCCGACCCGACGTCCCTTCGTGACGCGTACGCGATGGCCAAGGTGCTTCATCGGCGGAGCGGTATCGACCAGATTCGCGTTGTTGCGAACCAGGTGCACAGCGACGCCGAGGGCGCGGAGATTTTCGATCGCCTCAATGAAATCGTGCAGCGCTTCATGACGCTGCAGCTCGTCTTCCTTGGAAGCATCGCCATGCACGCGGCGGTGCGAAGCGCCGTCGTCGACGGCACCCCCTACGTCCTCGCCCAACCGGAGAGCCTTCCGGCGCGCGCCGTTCAGGCGATCGCCCGCCGTCTCCTTCCCCCCATGCCCAAGCAGGTCAGCTAATGGAACACGCATCCCACGAACGAAACGCCGCCGCCATCGGCGCCTACAAGAGCGCGCGCGCGGTCGACGCCGACCTTCTTCATCGCGGCCTGCCCATCGTGCGCCGGCTTGCCTTTCGTCTGGCGCGCCGTCTTCCACCCTCCGTGGAGGTGGACGATCTGATCGGTGCGGGGAACGAAGGGCTTCTGAAGGCCATCGCCGCGTACCAGCCAACGGAGAACGCGCGCTTTGAGGGCTACGCCGAACGCCGCATTCGCGGCGCCATGCTGGACGAGCTTCGGGCGATGGATCCGGTGACGCGCCACGGCCGGCAGCGCATGCGAGACGTGAGTCGAGCGATCGCGGAGCTCACGCAGGAAAACGGCCATCCACCCGGTGAAGCGCAGGTCGCGGAGCGGCTGGGCATGGATCTCGAGTCGTACCGAAAGCTTAGCGGTGACCTCGCGCGCGCTCCCGCCCTTGGCCACGTCGGCGACGCACAGCCCGACGACGTGGTCGGCCAGTCACCCCAGCCCGATGCGCGGCTCCTCGAAGGCGAACGGAAGGCGCAGGTTGCCCATGCGATCACCTTGCTTCCGGAGCGGACCCAGCAGGTGCTTGCGCTCTACTACCAGGAGGAGTGCACCCAGGCGGAGATCGGAAAGATCCTGGGCGTCAGCGAAGGGCGCGTGTGCCAAATCTTGGGCGAAGCCGCCGCCCGCATTCGCGCGCACCTCGGCGTGGCCGCGCCGGCGAAGCGTCGCCGCAAGCCCCGCCGCGGTGAGCGAAACACGGGTCGCGGGCGATGAGCGATGGGATCTGGGCTGCCGTAAGTGGTGCCGTTGCCCAACAGCGCGCCCTGGACGTGACGGCGAACAACGTAGCGAACGCGAACACGACGGGCTTTCGCGCCGATCGCGTGGCCTTTCGCGAGGCGTTGGCAGAAGCGGGCGAGGGCCCGGCGCCGGCGGATCTGCGTTTGGTGGGCGTTGCCCAGGTCGAGGCGAGCGAAGCGCCGGGCGCCATCGGCCGGACGGACGGCAATCTCGACTTCGCGATCGAAGGCGACGGGCTCTTCACTGTGCAAACGCCGCAGGGCGAACGCTACACACGCGCCGGCCAGTTTCATCTCGACGCGGAAGGCGTACTGCGGACCGCCAGCGGCGCGGCCGTGCTCGGCTGGGTCGCCGAGGCGGGCGGCGCGACGCAAGAGCTCCGTATTCCGCCGGCGAGCGGCGAGATTCGCGTGGGCGAAGACGGCACGATTCGCGCCGGCGACCAGGAAGTCGGCCGCCTGGCCCTTCGCTCCTTTGACGAAGGCCAGCTTGAAAAGGAAGGCAACACGCTCTTTGTCGCAAACGGCGCGGGCGATGCGGCCGAAGCTCGCGTCCTTCAGGGCTACCTCGAAGGGTCGAACATGAACGCCGTCGCCGGCATGAACGAGCTGATCACGGTCAGCCGAAGCTTCGAGGCCTTTCAGAAGGTCATCGACACCTTTCAGCGCCTCGACGATCGCACGGCGCGCGATCTCGCGAAGCGCGGATAAACGCACCCCAAGTCACCTCCATCCACGAAGCCAAGGAGTTCCCCGTGTTCAAGTCCCTCAACACCGCCGCCACCGGCATGGAAGCGCAGCAGCGCCGAATCGACATCACCGCCAACAACATGGCCAACGTCAACACGACAGGTTTTCGTCGTTCACGTGCGGAGTTTCAGGACCTGCTGTATCAGACGGTCCGGGCCCCAGGGGGTCAAACGGCGGATGGCGCCACCCTGCCCATCGGTCTTCAGGTGGGTCAAGGGGTGCGCACCGTGGGCACGATGACCATTCAGGCTCAGGGCTCGATGAACCATACGGAGAACCCGCTCGATATCGCCATCGAAGGCGACGGTTTCCTGCAGATTCAGCGACCCGCGGGCGATATCGCCTACACCCGCGCCGGCAACCTCAAGGTCGATGCGCAGGGGCAGCTCGTGACCGTTGACGGCTACCAGATCGAGCCGCAGATTTCGATTCCCGTCGATGCGACGGGCATCACGATCGCCCCCGACGGCCTGATCAGCGTCACCGTGGCCGGTGACACCAATGCCCAGGAAGTCGGACAGCTTCAGCTAGCTGGCTTCGCCAATCCCGCGGGCCTTGAGGCCATCGGCCGGAGCATGTTTTTGCCGACGAACGCGAGCGGCGAACCGATCGCCGGGGTTCCCGGTCAGGAGGGGCTAGGCACCGTTGCACAAGGGTTTCTTGAGGGAAGCAACGTCGAAGTGGTGACGGAAATGATCGACCTCATCACGAGCCAGCGTGCTTACGAAGTCAATCAGAAGGTCGTTGAAGCGGCCGATCAGATGCTCGAGCGTACCTCCCGCTGATCCGGGCGTTCGAACCGGGCGGGCGTGCAACAGGCCCGTGCCGAGTTGTTGCCCATTGCGATCGGCAATCGGCCTTGGTGCGTAACGGAGGCGCTTCTATGGCATTGTAGAGTGTCGAATACCGTCATGCCGCGCTTCGCCAACGACAAGACCGCCCTATTGGAGGACCTGCCCCGTCAAGGGGCGCCGTCTTCCGATCTGGCGTTTGATGACCGGACCGTCGACTTTGCCGATCTCGGCGGCAGCGAGCTTCGGGTGTACGAGTCGATCGCCGTTGGCGGGTCGTCGATCGTGTTGCGTGGCGAGCAGGCGTCCCTTGAACGCGAGGTCGTCGTCAAACAGCCGCTCGGTTCGCGCGAACAGGTGCGGCTGGAGCGCGAAGCCAAGATTCTGGCGGTTCTTGAGCATCCCAACATCGTGCCTGCCCACGACCTCTGTTGGAGCTCGGACGGTCGGCCCCAACTGGTGCTTCGGCGCGTCGAGGGCCAGACCTGGTTGGCGCTTGCGGAGAAGGGGGAACGGTGGAACCCGGACCTCCGCGATCCCTTCGAAGAGGCGATTCGCATTGCGATCACAATCTGCGACGCCCTCGCATATGCGCATGCGAAGGGCATCGTGCACCGCGACGTTAAGCCATCGAACATCATGCTCGGATCGTACGGCGCCGTGTACCTCCTCGATTGGGACATCGCCGGTACGATGCGCGGGTTCGAAAGCAGCGTACCGCGCCTCGAGGACGCGGTGGCGGGAACGCCGGCCTACATGCCGCCGGAACAGCGTGCGGGACACACCGACCGTCTTGGACCTTGGACGGATACGTACCTGCTTGCCGGTTCGCTGGTGCACGTGTTGACCGGTCGTCCACCCTGGATGCGTCAGGGTGAAGAGTTCGTCCGCGTCGAGCTCGATCGGAACCTCCCGCGCTCGCTCCGCGGTATGCTCGAGCGTGCGCTGGCGGACGATCCGGCGCGTCGTTTTCGGTCTGCGCAGACCATGCGGCATGCGCTCGAAGCGTTCCTGCAGCGACGCGCTTCGGAGGACGTGCTCGCGCGAGCGAAACGGCTCGCGGAAGTGGCCCTACGCGAATACCGCGTCGGCGACCGTGAGCTTGGTGACCAGGCGGCATTGGAAGCGGAGGCGCTTTTTCGTCTGGCGATGGGCGACATGCCCGACGAGATACACGTACGTACGGCGTACCGAACCTTTACCGTCGCCCGCGTCGAGGACGCACTCGAACGGGAAGAGGTACCCGTCGCGCGGCGCTTACTTTCCGCCCTGCCGAACGCACCCGAGCCATTGCTCGCCAAGGTACGCCACGCCGAGGGGCGCGCGCGCAGCGCCGCCGTTGAGATCGAGGCCCATCGGCGGGACGAAGATCGCCATCTCGGCGCCGGTGTTCGTCATCGAATCCTTTGGATTGCGGGGGGCGCGTGGTGCGTCGCGTGGGGCGTCGGTGCCTTTACGGGCTCGATACTTCCCGTGTTTTTCGCAGTGATCGCGGCGCTTGTGAGCCTGGCGTTCGCGCACGTCCTTGGAACGCGCGCCAGAGTCATGAATCGGCTAAATCGGGCGCGGCTTGTCAGCTCGCTCCTCCTGCTCGTCGGGCTCCTACCCTTTATCCTGGACGCCTGGTTTCGGGACCTTCCCTTCCAGGCGCTGGCGATGCCCGCGAGCGTGCTTCTCTTCCTCTGGATTTCGTCGTTGGTCGCGGTGATCGACCGAAGGGCGTGGCCGCTAGCCGTTCTTTGGGTGCCCGTGATCGCCGGCACCTTGGTGGCGCCGACGGTGGGCAAGTGGTTGGCCGGAGCGGCCGTCTCCATAACGTGGATCGCGGCGCTCGCAATCGACGTCCGCATGGAGGGAACGCACGAGGCGATTCGCGATCGCGACCCGAGTTCGCACGGGTAGTTTGAAGCTCACGCAGCGGGGGGGCTCGGTGATGCGGCCAAGTCTTCCCGCGTGCAGGACGAACTCTCGGGCGGCGCCGTGGGTCGGTCTTCCTTGTGTGTCGACTTGCCACCCAGAAACGGGAAGAGCTGCTGTTTGAAGAACCCGAGGGGCATGTAGTCCCCGACCACGCCATACTTCCGCGGCCAAATCCGTTCCGCTTTGACTGCGGTGCCGAAGAGGTGGTCCAGGAACGAGAAGTGCGCGGCGTAGTTCTTGTCGATCGCTTCCGTGTCCTGCGAGTGATGCCAGTGATGGAAGTTCGGCGTGACAAAGATATAGCGAAGCCAGCCCAGGCGAACGTCGACGTTGCAGTGGTTGAAGACGGCCTGAAAGCCCACGATGATCACGTAGGCGTCGATGGCCCGCTGCGAAAAACCGAGCAGGAAGATGGGAGCCAGCACGGCGATGCGTGTCGCAAGGAGCTCAAGGATGTGCTGTCGTGAACCGGCCAGCCAATCCATCGCCGGTGCGCTGTGGTGCACGGAGTGAAAGCGCCATAGAAAGCCGACTTCATGGTAGGCGCGGTGAGCCCAGTACTGGACGAGGTCGGCCACCAAGATGACGAGAAGCACCTGAAGCACGAAGGGTATCGACGACACGATGTCGCGCACCGTTTCGCTTTGGGCCCACGCGAGCGTCGAGTGCACGACGCGGTTGGTAATGAGCAGCGTGAGGCCAACGACCAGGTGGTTGAAGAAGAAGTGGGTAAGATCGTTTTGCCACTCCGCGCGAAAGACGGGTTGATCACGCCGGAGCGGAATCAGCTTTTCGATCGCGACAAAGACAAGGGTCGAGCCGAGCAGGTCGAGAATGAAGAAGTCCAAGCCCACGTACGGCGTTTCGTCTGGAAAGTCTGCGATCGGCGTGTTTGGACCGCCGAGGATGAGGTTGATGACGAGAAGGCCCAGCGTCGCGGTGGCGAGCCAACGTGTTCGGTCGAAGATCAGGTTGACGAGTGAGAGCGTGCCGGCGACGAGCATGCCGCCGAACATCAGATAGCGGAGCGTTTGCACGTCGTAGAGCTGACGAAGCTCTGGGGTGCTCGTGTACGCGGGGAAGTGAAAGCCAATGACGCCAAGGAGCGCCAGGCTGGCGAGCGCAAAGGCGACGACACCCGACGCCATTCCCGAGCCGGTCCTTAGCTGCCCATGGGCTTGAAGAAGGTCGCCAACGGTTTGCGGCCCCTCAGGGCTCGGAGAGTCACTCATCATCCCGGAGTATAGGCGACTGGGAGGGCGGCCCGTAAATCTTGGCGGGCGCGATATGCCACGTGCGACGACGAGCTTAGTGGAGTTTAGGGGCTCGATCGCTGGGTCGAAGCTACCAATGTTGCATGCGCCAACCGATCTACCTATGGACCGCTCTATGCTTCGCGAGTGCGGGATGTGCGGATCCGAGCGTCGCGATGGACGCTTCCATCGACGGCGCTGGCGACGCCCAGCCTGCCGACCGTTCGACAAGCGATGGAAGGGACGCGCAAGAAAGCGGGCCCGACCTCGACGCAACTCTCGCTACGGACATATCGGTCGATGCCCCTCCAACGGACGCCGGGAGCGAAGACGACTGGCGCCTGGCGGAGGGGCACTACTACGAAGCTTTCCCCTGGCCCGACGTGAGTTTCGAGTCGCAGACAGGTGAAGAGACCGCACCGTTCGTGATCTTTCCCCGGCCGGACGCAGAGACGGAGGACTACGCGCGCCATCGTTGGCTTCACCCGGCTTTTGACTACCAAGTACCCGTAGCGCTCCGGGGCGGTGCCTTTCCCTACCACTTGGAAGTGGACCGGACGCAGACGAGTTCGGAGCTCCTGGGCGGTCTTCGCGTCGGCGCGAACTTCAACTCAACGGAGGCTTACCTCGTTACCATCCCGGCATCGACGATTCATGAACTCACGCCCGGCGTGGCTTACGCGGTGGTGCTTCGCGCCATCGACCAGACCGGAAAAATGCTTCGTGTGTTTTGGTCAGTCCAGCGGGAGGGGGCGCCTCTGGATCGTTTCTTCTTCGCCGATAGCAGCGCTGAGCCCGGGGGCGATGGAACCTTCGAACGACCCTTTGACACGATTCAAGAGCCGGGATGGCTGGCAGCAGGCGACGGTGCAAACTCGGCCCAGAAGACCCTGGTGATTCGCGAAGGGCGTTCCCTCGAAACACCGTATGAGAAAGCGGCCGGCTGGAACTTCACGCCCGAGCGATTTCCCTCGGCGATCATTGCCATTCCAGGCGAACGTCCGGTCATCGACTGTGGCGGACGCTCGCCGCTTTGGGGATGGGGGAGCGCCCAGTCCAACGATGGCTTCTTCTGGGGACTTCGTGGCATCAATGGTCGACGCGTCTACGACACGGACTGGCATGGCGCCTTCGCGGCGGAGTTTGGAAATGCCTGGAACCGAGCCTTGGTCGGCAACCTTGAGCTGGTGGTCAATGCTCGGCTCGCGCCGAACGGCGTGAACCCTTCCGTATTCAACTTCAACAACGTGGGAACGACGCCCCGGGAGCACATCGCCTTCATCAACATCGAGGCCAGCGATTTGGAAGGTGCGGCCATACCAAACGGGGGCGGTCTCATCGATATGAACGGCTGGCGCTACGCGCTCGTAGACAACATTACGCTTCGTCGCTGGGGTACGAGCGACAGCGCTTCGCACGTAGTCTTTTCGAAACGTGACATCTCGAATGTCACCATTCGCCGGCTCACGTGTGTAGATGGCTGCAATCTTGGCGACAACGCCATGGTTGATTTTCGTGCAGACAACCGCCCAGGTCAGCAGAACTTTGAGAACGTGGAGGTGACGCGCTCCGTTTGGAACGCGCCCTCGCGGCATGGCGTGGCGTGGCTTCGCCCAAGCGCCAACTTGACCGGGGCGGACGGTCCCTTCTTCGCCTATTTCAACACGAGTCGCGGGACCCTAACCTCAATGATTTCGCTTCAGCGCTCATCGGCCGAAACGGTCGTGTTTGCGCACAACGTGGGTGATCGGACGTTCGACGTCGATGGCGTGCTTCCGACGGCCTTCGGAGGAGCCACGCCGACTGCGCGACTAGAGAACAACGATGTCGAACTCGATGCTGCATCGTTCAACGCGGACGGAACGCTCCGTGACGAATACCTCGCATCGCAAGGGCGTTCCCGCGGCACGCTGGGCCACGAGATTCGCTAGTTGGTGCCCAGCACCAGCGCGTCCCGTTCGTTCGTACGCCGCAGCGGTGCTCCAGCTCTGGCGTATCCATGAACGGTCGGCGGTACGTCAAATTGCGCGCATGCGCTGCTACTTCTCTCGCGTCACGAGTCGCTCGATCCGCCCGCGGAGCGATCGCGGGTTTGCGATCAGTGCGCGTCGGTCGATTTCCGCGGGTAGCAGCGGCCAGAGTACGGGGTTCTCCGGTGTATAGCCGAGATCCGCCTTGGCGCGCCGACCGTCCAGGATACCCCCGAAGTGCAGCTGATGGCCGCTGATGGCGTAGCGAAACGTGCCGCCCGCGCCACGGCGCAAGCCAAAAAGGGCGGCGATCATCGGGCCCGGCATGGGGACGTCGCGCTTTCCGAAGCGCGCCACGATGCGCGAGAGCGGTAGCGTGTCCCATCCGGGAATGGTGAACACCCCTTGGGCGTCACTCGTCGCCGCCATCGATAGGGCACGGCCCAGGTCGACGTCGCTGAGCACGTTGAGCATGGGATCGAAACCCACCGGTCGCGGACAGATGGGCGCTTGGAGATAGTCCCAGAGTTGGCTTCCGGTTTTGGGCGCAAGGCACTCTGCGCATCGAAGGACGGCGATGCGAATGCGCGACATGCCCATGCGCGCGCAAATCGCCAAGTCCGCTTCGACCCGCTGCAATACGTACTCGGGTGTTCCGGGGCCGATGCGAAGCGGATGGTCTTCGTTCATTCGCGTGGGCAGGCGCCCGTTTACGTTGAAGACCGTGCTGTAGCTTCGGTACACGAAGCGCCTGACCGATGGCGTGCGCTCCGCGAATCGCAAGAGGCGCTGTGCCGAATCGACGTTCAGGGCCCGACTGCGAGGGCCGGTGGGCGCGCCGCGGTGCGTGGCCATGTGAACGATCGATTCGATTTGTTCTTCTTTGACCGTACCGAAGACGAGGCCGCGCACGTTTCGCTCGCGCGTCAGGTCGAGCCGGATGTACGTGAGGCGCCCGTCGCGCAGGGGAGCTTCACGGTGGATCTCGTGTCCGACGGCGATGACCCGCTTCGTGTCTCGTCGGCGAAGAAGTTCGCGCAGGAGCGAAAGCCCGCTCGGTGTGGTGGCGCCCGTGACCAAATAGCGGCTCATCGAAACACGCCTTTACGCGCGCTAAGGCCAGCCTTGATCAGCTCGCGCACGGCGGCTTCCACCTGCGAACTCGCCTCCGCGATCACCGCCGGATCGTCGGAACGGGAAGGATCGATGTTGAAGCGAATCGGCTCGCCGTAAAGAAGCGAGTAGCGCACGGGAAGGGGCAGAGGCGTGGCCGGCACGGGAAGAAAGGGCGCTCCAAAGAGTCGAAGCGGAAGTCGGGCGACCTGCGGCATTTGCTCTTCGGCGCCGATGAGCGCGCAGGGAACGACAGTCGCGCCGAAGCGAATGGCGAGCTCGGCGTGACCGGTGCGCCAGGACTGAAGTTGGTAACGCTTTGAGTAGGGCTTGCTGATGCCGGGCACGCCCTCCGGAAAGACAACCACAAGCTCGTTCGTTTCCAGAAGGAACTCGACGTTCCCGCGGCTCCCGCCTACGGCGCCACCGCGGGCAAAGAGAAGGCCGATGAAGGGGAGGCCCGCAACGAAGCTGTCCGTCACTACGCGCGGAAGGCGCGGAGGATCGGTCCACCGGAGCAGGTCGGCGTAGATCATCATCGCATCGAAGGGCAGCGTGCCGCTGTGGTTGGCGGCTACAATGACCGGCCCTTCACATGGAATGTGCGCGTGGCCGACGCTCTGCACGCGGAACCAACGTTCGTAGAGAAAGCGCGTGAGAATGTGCGCGATGGCCGCGCCGTCCGGGTGAGCGCCAAACACGTCGTAGCCGTGGGAGAGGTCGTCCTCGAGCATCGCCACGAAGCGCCTTCGATCGCGTCGCGGCACAAATGCGGCCGCTGCCCAGCGAACCCAGCTCGGTGTATCGATGCGGTCGACCATAGGGAAAGCAAGCATAGCGCCCCGTCTATTCCGCGGGAACCGCGCCGCTCCTCGGAGCGCAGTGCTACCTTCGAACGCTGCGAGCCCCTAGGACGGACGACCTATGAACGAAGTCCAACCCCTGCGCTTACGTTTCTCTGCCGCGCACCGTCAATCGGCACACCTCACCAGGAATCTGTAGAACACGCATCGTCACCAACTCGCGCCTTCAAACCGCTACAGATTCCTTAGATGACGTTGATGCGCTCAAGGTTCGCGCCCGCCGCGTAGCCGTAGCTGCCGACCGAGTGGTAGCCGTATCCGAGTACGCCGACCGGTTGGTCCGTTTCGACGCGGTGCGAACCGCCGCTGAGGGGGCAGAAGAAGGCTTCGTAGCTGGCGTCGCCGACGGCCTCGCTTGGGCAGCTTGCGGGCGCTCCGTCAATCTGAATGTTCGTTCCCGTCGGAGCGGTGATCACCACATAGTTGGTCGAAAAGGTCTCGGGCACGAGCAGCACGTAGTCGTCGCGAAACTGCTCTACGGGCGGAATGTAGATCATGGACGGGTCGCCACCGTGGCCGGGCTTCCAGCTCACGACCCACCCTTGGCTCACGAGGTACTGGGCCACGTTGATCGGCAAGTTTGACGTGAGCTCGAAGCTCGTGTCGGCGTGAAACTCGACCCATTCGTTCTCAGCCAGCGTGAACTGGTTGAAGGGTGCGGGCAGCGTGGTCTGCACGACCGTGCCGTCCTGATCGGCGATGAGCCGATACAGATCCGGTTCACGCCAAGTCGGATGGTCCGTGCGAACGGGGCTTCGGCTCACGCGAAAGTTCGTGCCCCACGTGGAAGTCGGAAAGACCTGTTCTTCGAGGTGCTCGGTGCAGCAGACGTCGTCCGGTACGCCGCTCGGGTGGTTGGGAAGGGGCGGCGCTCCGATCAGGGCGCGTTCGCCACCGGAGAACACGGCAACGGGGGCGCTTGCCTCCACGACGGTCCCGCTCATGTCGCCAGGAATGCCGTCGCTCTCCAGGTTCAGCACGTCGTACGGTCCGATGACGTATTCGATCGTTTCGCCAGCGCGCGCTGCGGGGATCGTGCCTCCGCCCTGCCGTTGGCCGGCGATGATGTCTCCACCGAGCGTAACCCGCACGGTCGTGGCGGGTTCGGTTCCAACGATGGTCACGTAGCTGTGGTCGGGAATGCCTTCGATGTCGAGGCCGCCGATTGGAATCTCGATGGGGTTCGCCGTGGGGTAGCCGAGGATGCGGTAGCGGGTGTCGAGGGCCGTCACGGGAATGAGCAGCGATGCGTCGTTCGATGCACTCTCGATGATCGGGTTGAACTGGTACGCAACCACCGGGAAGCTCGTTTGAATGCGGTATGCGCTGTTGGTCAGCATTGTACCGGGGCCTTCGACGGTACTGGTGGAACCGTCGACCTCGCGGGCCGGTAGGTTGATCTGCACGAGGCTATTCGCCGGCACGATGGCCGTTTGCACGAGGGCTTCGGCAGGCGCATTCGGCTGCCCGTTGCTTTGATAGACGAGGGCTTCCGTGCTTTGCGAGCTGGTGTTGGCGATGACGACGGCGAACTGTTCCTGCGCCGGCGAGGTATCGGTGAGGTTGTCGAACTCGTTGTCGAGGTCGACCACCATGTAGTTGCAGCCGACGTTGTTTCGATTGCGTTCCGCTTCGGCGCACGCGTTCACGCAACCGTCGGCGCGGCACGCTAGGCCCGCCGGGCATTCCTCGACAAGCGTGCTGTTTGTTCCGTCTGCGTCGCACTGCCGTCGCTGTGCACCCAAGCAGAAAATCTGGCCCGGTGAGCACGTGACGCAGCCTTGCCCCTCTGCGCACACCTGGCCCGTAGTCGCGCAGTCGACCTGCGGCACCCGTTCGCCGTTTTGGCATTCCTCGACGAGCGAACCGGCGCAGAGCAGCTCGCCGTTCGAACAGGCCCCCGCTTCAGTCGACGGACCGGTGTCGCGACCTCCGATGCGGCGACCGCTGCCGCTGCTGCAGGCCACGGCGAAGGTTAGGAAACAGGAAAGGAAGATGCGCGCCATCCCACACGCTACCACATTGCGCCCGTTCGCCCAGTGGCGTGGTACGATGGCCGCATGGCCAAGGAGCTGGAAGGCGACCTCGAAGCCACCCTCGCCTTCGCCGAACGGGCAAAGCGAGATGGACGCTTGCGCATTCAACGGGCGCTCGATTCGCTCAATCGGTCCTTCGGCACCGAGATCGCGATCGTCAGCCACATCGTTGGCGACACGTACACGGTGCTTCACGCTTCGGCGCCCGAAGGCACGATCGCACCGGGCGACGTGTTTGAGCTCGGGACGACCTACTGCGCGCTTACCGTTCGCTCGGACAAGGTGCTCGCGATCGACGACATGGGCGCGTCCGAGTACGCGGGCCATCCCTGCTACGCCGAACGGGGCCTCGAGAGCTACCTAGGGGTCCCGATCCAGGTCAACGGCGCGGCCTTCGGAACGATCAGCTTTTCCAGTCCGGCGGCGCGCAGCGTTGCGTGGACCGAGTCGGATGTTGTCTCCGTCACGATGATCGCCGAGTGGACATCGATGCTGCTCGAACGAGACGCGCTGGACGAGCGACTGCTCAGTGCCCTTCGGGCGCAGCGCCTCGTCGAACGTACTCGGCGCATCGGGTCTTGGCGCACGCGCCTGGGCGAGGAAACGGTCGAGTGGAGTGACCAAACCTACGCGATTCATGAAGTGGCGCCGGGCGAGCCGATCCCTCTGAGCGAGGCGATCGACTATTACGTGGAAGACGATCGGCCCATCATCGAGAAGTACGTCGGCGAGGGAAAGCCGTGGGACGCCGAGCTTCGCATTCGCACGGCCTCCGGGCGCGAGCGATGGGTGCGCGCC
>JBCCRV010000023.1:0-21782 GCA_039201085.1 Myxococcota bacterium
CTCGCCGCGGGCCGCGCCCTCGCGAATGCCGTGAAGCGCCTCAAGGGGCGCGAAGGGTACGAAGTCGCCGGCGGTCTCGACCGGTTCACCGCTCAGCCACTGTTCGTAGCGCAGCCAGCCTTGCCAGAGGGGCGGCGCCACCTGGGCGACGCTGCCGAGAATGCGCACCGCCAGGTGCGGGCGTCCCTCAAGTCGGCGGCCCCGGGCGAGAACGAGCGACGAGAGCAGCTCGTAGAGCACGAGTCCTTCGGCGCGTGCCATGCGAACGGCGCGGCGCGCGGCTTGAACGCCTCTGCGTACGTCGCCGTCGAAGAGCGCATAGAGCGCCTGGAGGCATCCCGTTTCGATGCGCCCTTCGGCCTGCACTTCGCGCGGTCCTTCGCCTGGATCGGGGCGGCCCCCAAAGAGCGCCGACCAGCGCAGCGTTTGTTCCGATGGCTCCCCGATGGACGACTGCGCACGTGCGATCGCGGAAAGTGCCTCGCCGTCCGAAAGCACAAGCGCTCGCAGCGAGAGGGCGCGCAGCGCGCGTGCCGCCTGCAGGTCGCCTGCCGACTCGGGGCTCGGCGGGCGGCGCGTCGTAACGAGCGAGAGCAGGGCGTCGATGGCGGCGCGTTCGGCGGGCGACGCGTGCGGCCACGCGGCGACCAGGCCTGCGAAGTCGCCGTGCTGCGCGCTGCTCCAACTGGCTTCCTCAACGGCCATCCCGTAGCATCGTACCGTAACTGATGGGGGCGAGATTTTCAGTGTCGGTCTTGCTCCTTTTGACGCTCGCGGCGCAGGCGTCCGCGAACTGCTCGGATTCGGAACGGCGGCGGCTTTCACGGCAGGTCACGCGCGCCGTCGAGACGGGCGATGAGACGCAGCTGAGCGGTGAGCAGGTCCTTGAGATCGAGCGTGAGTTGCTCCGTATCGTCGAGCAGTGCCGCTACGGCTACCCCCTCTTCGAGCTGGGCAAGCTCTATGAGCGCGTCGGCCGAAGCCACGACGCCCTGACGATCTTCGATGAGCTCCTCGCCGACGGGCGCTACGAACTCTCGAATGACGCGCGCGCGTACGTGGAGCGTGCCGCTGCGCAGGCGCGCCGCAGTGTGTCGCATTTGGTCGTGCGCTGGCGTCCGGAGGAGGCGTCGGTGCTCCTGCGGTTAGACGGGGTCACGCGGGGCGAACTCGCCGGCGGTCAGCTGCGCATTCGCGTGAACCCGGGCGAGCGTCTCCTGCGCATTGAGAGTCCGCTCCGGGAGGCTGTGGAGCAAACCGTGCTCGCGCCCGACGGCGAAACGGAAACGGTTCAGGTTGTGCTTCCGCCGGAAGATCGAACGGGCGAGCTCGTGGTGGCTTCGGACGCAGACGTGGTGATCCGGCTGGGCGAACACACGGCCGTGGGCCAGCTCGATTTACGTCTGGATGCGGGAGACTATGAAGTCGAGCTGGAGAACGACATCGCATCGCGAAGCGAGTCGGTTGAAGTCGCTGCGGGCGAAGTGCGTCGCTACCTCTTCGATCCACCGGACCGGCGTCGGCGGCGCCGAGCATGGATCGGTACGGTCGTCGCGCTTGTGGTGGCTGGTGCGCTCGCGACGACGCTTGCGCTGACCCTGCGTGACGGTGGCGATAACGTTACGCCGGACATCACGGATGTCGGCATACCGGTTCGCTGAATGCCGCCCGATGGAGAAGAGCGCCCGCAGGGTTGCAGCGAAGCGTTTCGATTCTCGATAGACTGAAGATGCATGGCAACGTCGGCGTACATACCCCTCTTCGAGCTCGCGAGCGGCGGCATGGGCGCGGTGACCTTGGGCATACGCATCAACAAGGGCTTCGAGCGGCTCTACGCCATCAAGCGGCTTCGGGGCAGTGGCGCCGACGACGAGGAAATCCGGCGCATGTTTGTGGAGGAGGCACGCGTGGCGGGCCTGCTTCGTCATCCCAACGTCGTCAGCGTGCTCGACGCGGGCGAGGACGAAGATGGCCCGTTCCTCGTCATGGAGTGGATCGACGGTGTTCCCCTCCATGAGCTCTTCCGCGCCGCGGCATCCGAAGGGCCGACCCCCATCGGGCTGATGTGCGAACTTATGGCTCAGGTCGCGGGGGGGCTGCATGCGGCCCATGAGCTGCGCACGCACGCCGGCGAGGCGCTGGCCCTCGTGCATCGGGACGTGAGCCCCTCGAACATTCTGGTGGGGTTTGATGGACTGGCCCGCGTGACGGACTTCGGCATCGCGAAGGCCATGGGCGGCAAGAAGACAACCGGTCACGGCGTGCTCAAGGGCAAGTTCGGGTACATGTCGCCCGAGCAGCTTCGCTTCGACGAGATCGACCGGCGAAGTGACCTTTTTGCGCTGGGCGTTGTGCTCTTCGAAATGGTTGCCGGCCGTCGCCTTTACCCCACGGCAGACGGCATTGAGCAAACGGCGCGCCGCATCCTGCGTGAGCCGGCGCCGGCGATTCGAGACGAGCGACGGGATGCGCCGATGGAGCTTGAGGAGCTTCTCTACGAGCTGCTCGCGAAGGTGCCGCGCGCCCGGCCTAAGACGGCGCAGGAAGTCGCCCAGCGATTAAACACGATCGCGCGCGACCTGGAGGATTCGCCGCCGCTCGGAGCGTACCTCCAGGAACGTTTCGGCGAGCGGCGACAGGCCATGGCAGAGCGCATTGCGCAGCGAATCCAGAGGGTTTCCAAGCCCCGTTTGGCGGCGAGTCCGCGCAGAAGGGGACGGGTCGCCGCGGCCGCCCTGACCCTTGCACTCGGCGGAGGTGCGCTGCTGTGGCTGAATCGCGACGTCGTGACCAGCACTGAGGTGCCCACGCCCGCAGCATCGGCGCCGACGCGGTCCGCTCTCCCGGCGCGGTCCGAAGCGAACGAGCCGGTTCCGATGAACGCTGAGGTTGTTACGCCGCCGCCGGAACCGGAGGTGACGGAAGCCGCGATGACGGAGCCCAGCCCGATGGCGCGTCGCCGGCGCCGCCGTTCTATGCGGCCGCGCGCAACGATGGAGCGCGGCGAGCGCCGTCGCATCGAAGCCGCGTTTGCGAACTAGACCGGTTCCGGTCTAGGGCGTGTCTTCAAACTAGCCCATGCGCCTTCACGCCCCGCTCATCGCCGATTTCGCCGTCTCTGCGGCTTGAAATCCGCCGGGGATTCCTTCGCCTCACAGACGCAAACTCGCCGACAAGCGGGCCACGAATCCACAAGCGCTAGTTTGAAGACACGCCCTAGTTCAGCTGCGCCTTGATGTGGGAGGCGTAGTCCGCCGAGCCAAAGCTGCCCTGGTTGCCGAGCCCAGCCAGCGCCTGCTCGAGCACTTCGTGGCGCATCGCGAAGCTGTAGTAGTCCGATTCGCGCACGTCGCCGAGGGACTTTAGGGCTTCTTGCAGGTGCTTTCGGTCGTCCGGGCGGACGGCGAGGTGGCTTTCGATCGGGCCGTCGCCTTCGAGAATCACGTCAAGGGCCACACCGATCGGGTTGAAGTAGAGAAAGACGTGCTCGAATTCGACGCGCCATTCGCCGTAGACATCGGGATTATCGCCGGCGGGTGGTGCATGCCATCGGCCATTGAAGCTCCGGCGGACCACTTCGCCGAAGTACGCCCCGCAGATCGGCGCCGCGAGGCCGACGATCTCGTCCTCCGGTGAGTCGAGCACGGTCTTGGCGTAGTGGTCCAAGATAGGAAGCGTTTCGGGCGTGAAGTCGAGTTCGATGCCGACGGTCGTGTTGACGGTGGCAATGCACGCGGTTGCGAGGTCCACCACGTCTTGGGGCGCTTGGCTCATGGCGATACCATGATGCCTCGCCGCGGGTACCGCATGGCAAAAGTACGGGGGATGGGCGCGCG
Source organism: Myxococcota bacterium (assembly GCA_039201085.1). Classification (GTDB taxonomy): domain Bacteria; phylum Myxococcota_A; class Polyangia; order Polyangiales; family Houyiibacteriaceae; genus JBCCRV01. The sequence continues at coordinate 3,837 of JBCCRV010000023.1, forward strand.
GTGCAGTGGATCTTTCGCCCAGCGGCTGGGATAGTGCGCGCCATGGTTAGCCCTTCGGCGAGCGAAACTTCCCTCACGCGCAAGACCCGCGTGCGCATCCCGAGTGGACCGCGCGTCCTCGACGTTGAGCTGATCCACGTGCTCGATGCAGACGCCGATCCCGATCTGGCGGCCAGGGCCGAGGAGGGTACGCTGCAGGTCGGAGGGGACACACCCCTCGCCGAAGCCTACTTGTGGGTATCCGAGCGACGCAACGCAGCCTATGTGGTCGTTCCCACCCTGCTCTGCCACCGATGGGCCGAAGAACATGGCCGGCTCCTTCAAAAGCTGGCGCCGAACGTGCCCATGATCGCCGCACGCGCCGAGGTGGTGATCGGCGCCGCTGGCTTGCGCGAAGCCCTTGAGCGGCGCCGCCACCGCGAGGAGGTGCTCGAGGAGCGGCGCACGGCAGAAGGAGCGCTCAAGAAGCGCGAGGAGGAGCTCGATACGCGCGCCAAGGGTCTCGACGTCGCCCAGCAGCAGATGGACGCCATCTCCCGCGAGCTGCGCCAACGCGAGCAAGACCTTGATGTGCGATTCGAGCGCCTTCGTGAGCGCGAGCAGGCGCGGCTTTCGCGCCCGGCGGAAGTCATCAGCGAAGAGCTTAGTGCGGACGACGAGCTCTCGGCGGACGACGCGGAGCTGATCGAAGAGGTTTACGATGTCGAGGACGACGACGAGCGCTCGGAGGTGGAACCCACACGGGTTGTCGATGCATCGATGATGATCGAATCCGACGACGCAGACTCCCCCGAGTTCGAAGAGGCGAGCGAGGTCGACCTAGATGCGGTGGAGGAGATCGACGGCGACGCCGACGTCATCGCTCTCGATGTGGTTGAACCCATCGATGACGACTCGCTCAGTTCGGTGCTTCTCGAGGAGCCCGATGAGGAGGAGCCCGAAGGCGCCGTTCCTGCCCCGCCCGGACTTGCGAACGATCGCGCCGTTCAAATGGTTGCGCGAATCGAAGACGGCGGCGTGCATCTCTACGTCCGCCTGAAGGAAGGGCAGGGCGAGGTGTTTGGTGAGAGCACGGAACTGCTGGTGCAGTACGTCGCCGTCGACAGCCGCCCCGTCGTGCTGCTCTCGCTCACGGATTTCAGTTCAGACCGGCCCTTTCCTCGGCGAACAGCCCTCGACCCGCGGGACGACGAGGCCATCGCGCTGCTCGAAGCGCTCCAGGACGGCGCCGAAGCGCGCGTGTTGATCTACTCGGCACGTGCGAAGTACCGCCGGGAAACGCGTGTAGCCCTCGGGGATCGCCGCGCCAATCTGGCGGCGATCATGGACCGCGCCCGCTCCGAAGACGGCACGCTCGATGCGGCCGTGGCCTTGGAGCGCGCCCTAGCCGCGGCGCCACCAGTGAACCTGAAGGGCCATCCTTTCGTGGACAAGGAGGGCGCAAGGCACGCCCGCGAAGCGCTCGAGGCGGTCGAACGCTTGCTGCCCTGGTCCAACGAGGAGAAGCGAGACATGGCGCTTCTGGCCCTCTCGATCCCGCACGGGCAGGTTGAGGGAACGTTTCATCAGGTTCTTTCGGATGCGCTCCGCTTCGGTATTGCCGTGCCGATCGAGCTGGTCGCGCGTGCTGTGGACGAGGGCATCGCCAACGACGCGGCGGCCTTTGTGCTTGAAGCGATCGACAACTTTCGCGCCGCGTCGTCCGGCCCTTCGCTCTCCGTGGAAGCAATCGCGGCCAACTGGGAGGGTCTGCTCGGTTTGGCGAGCGAGCTTGAGCTTGCGGTGGCGACGTCAGCGCACGACCAGGCGCAGCGCGCCATCGGCAAGGCGCGGGGTGAGTCCGTGCGACCGCCCCCTGCGAACGTCGAGCTCTCCTCGCTCGGAGACGAGGACTTAGCGGCGCTCGCCGACCACCCTCGAACGCGGCTGAAAAGCGCCCTCGAGCTGCTCGAGCGCGGCGGTAAAGAGAACCTGCGAACGGTCGCCAGGGTGCTGCGAAAGATGCCCCGGGATGAGGTGCTGACGCTGGTGCCGGCGATGGTCGGCGTGGGTGAAGGCGCCGCCGACGCGCTCATCGACGGGCTCGGCGCGAAGAAATCGTTCGTACGCCATGGGTGCTGCCTAGGCCTTGGTGAGCTGCGTTTGCGCCGGAGCATCGGTCCGCTTCTTCAGCTGCTCCGCAACGAGACCACGGACGTTTGGGCCGAGGTCGCGTGGTCCGTCGGGCGCTTTGGCAGTGCGGCGATGCGTTCGCTGGAGCGCGTGGCGAAGAACCCGCGCGGGGCTGAAGAGCGCGTTTTTCGGGCCCTAGCGCATGTGGAGCGGGCCTCCCCTGGAACGCTGGACGGCCTCGACGGCTCCGACGAGCGCCTCAAGGAGGCCCTTGAAGGCGCGCGTGAGGCACTTGGGGCCGCCGAGGAGTACGAAGGTCAGCGGGCCCGCGAAGGCGCCACGGGGCCGATCGTGGCCTTTGCCCGCGCCCTTGACCATCGACTGACCGAAGCTCGAGCCTAACGAGGCGTTTGACTCAGCCTAAGGCTGACCGCGCTTTCGGCGTCGGATCGCGGCAGATCACCGCGCTGGGGTGGATTTTACTCTCAGCGGTATCTCCGCCGTGGACATTCGGCCGTAGGCGCTCTAGGGTCGAGGGTCAGTAGCTGGAGTCATTTGCGGTTCAGCACCTGCCTTCATTCCTTCACGTTCATCGATGCGACTCGGTATCTTCAGCGACGTTCACGCCAACATCGAAGCCCTTTCGGCGGTGATGACGGCGTACGGCGACAAAGCGATCGACACCTATTATTGCCTTGGCGATGTGGTCGGTTACGGCGCAAGCCCGAACGAGTGCTCGGACATAATTCGTGAGGGTGCGGAGGTGACGATCCTCGGCAATCACGACGCCGCGGTCGCAGGCCGAATGGACTACTCGTACTACTACGAAGCCGCCCGCGACGCGCTCGACCTGCACGCGAACACGCTCTCGTCGGAAAACCTCGAGTGGCTCAAGACGCTCCCGTACAAGCACGAGCTTGAGTCGGGCGTCCATCTCTGCCACGGCAGCCCCCTTCGCCTTGAAGAGTTCGAATACATCTTCGAGGCCGAGGGTCCGAACGGTGCCCGCCAGTGTCTGCAGATTTGGGACGAGCTGGGCGACATCACGCTCATCGGTCACTCCCATCTCTGCAAGGTGTTCGAGATGGACCAGGACGACGTCGTCGAACTGCCGCCGGAGAACTTCACGCTCAAGCCCGGCAAAAAGTACATCGTGAGCGTGGGCAGCGTTGGCCAGCCCCGCGACTACGATCCGCGCGCCAGCTACACGGCCTTCGACACGGAGACGCGCACCTTCGAGTTTCATCGCGTGGAGTACGACATCGAAGGCGCGGCTTCGAAGATCTTCCAAAGCCGTCTGGACCGAAACTTCGGTCATCGCCTGTACATCGGTGTCTGAACAAGCGCGCTACGCGCTCGTTTCCCCTGCCCCGCCGAAGGCGTTGCCCTTCTCCTCAAGCGCTCAGGTCGGCGGGCACCGCGTCGGAAGCAGAGGTCAGCACGCACCGCCTCAGGAGCTGAGGTCGGCACCCACCTTCGACGACATTGCGGTGCGCGGCGACCTGCGTGTCGCGGGGCGGCACGATCTGCGCCGACTTCGGACGATCAACGTGTTTCGGCGGTGTGGCGCTGATCATTCGTTCAACAATCAGCGCGCCCGGTTGGCAAGCGCCCTGCGTCGGTGCACTCGCGGTACCGCTCAGCCCTGCGGCCCGTTCCGGTCGTATCACCGGCGGCGCAGCGCTTCCAGCCTGTCTTCCCACCCTGACGAAACGCTCATCCTTCCACCAATCCGTAGCCCGCTGGGAGCCCATCGGCGTCCGCAAAAGGCGGCGGACTCTGCATCTCACCAAGTGCGCAAACCCGAACATGGTCCGCCACCTTTGGCGCTTGGCCTTCCACCCCCAGTACCTTAAGCTGGGTTGAGTTGAGCGACGCGCCAGCGCACGGGCGAAGCAGTACATGTCGGTGCGTCGGTCCCATCGGCATCGTGCCGCTCGCATCGACCACCACCGTTGCGCTTTCGCCTTCAACGACATGAGCCAAGGCCCGCGCCGTGTCCTTCCACCGGGTGGACTCGGCCGCAACGTCTGCCGGCAACGCATGGCGAGGCAACGAGGCGTTCGCCGTTTCGAGCGCTTGAAGTACGTCCTTGGCGACGCCGCTCAATGCATGCGCGTGCACGAAACCGACGCGAGGTGAAAGACAGCCGCGCTGGTCGTACCCGACCACGTCTTGGGCAAGCGCATCCATGTCGGCGTTTGAATCGTCGAGCCAAAAGGCGCCGTAGCCGTGGCCGCGGGCGACGAAGCAAGCTTCCTTTGGTGCGAGCGTTTGCAGGCGCGTGATGGTGGCGTCGCTTCCGAACGCTTCAATAAGGTCGGCGCTCGCCATGGCTTTACGGTGGCTTTCGTCGTCGTTTCGGTCGAAGTGCACCACCCGCAGTAGACCGGCGAGGGGGCCGGCGTCGAAGGCGGCTTCGAGTGCGCCGATAAAGGCCCGGTCGCGCTGCGAAGCGCGCGCGAGCGTGGGCACGCCGACGAGGGCCGAAAGCACGACGGGCCTTAGCGGGGCGGTGAACACGTTGGCGGCGAGGTTGATGAACACCCTTTTGGCCACGGGCGCCCGCGCGGCAAAGCGATGCATCGCCCCGGCGTCAAAGGTTCGAAGCGTTCGCTCCAGGCCATCGCGGGCGACGGCTACGCTGAGCTGCGCGCTCGCGGCAAAGTCCTCCACGCCCCTTGGGAGCGCTTCAAGAATGCGCTGAAGCGCGTCCACGCGTGCAGGCGTCGATAGGGTGACGCTGCGAAGGCCCTCAAGGGCGCGCGCCAGATCCGTCACGGCCCGAGCGCCTCTTCAGCGGCCAGGCTGCATCCGCGGGGTACGGCGTTTCGGTCTCGGCCGAGCAGTTCGAAGCCATCTGCGAACATGCGAGCGCGGTCCGCCGTCTGCAGGGCCGCGACGGAGTCGACGTTGGCCAGGTCGTCGATGCGCAGGATTCCTAGTTCACCGTCAGGCAGGGGCTGCAGCGTCGTCGGGTCGACCACGGTGGTGCGCACCCAGTGGGGCGTCCAATAGCGGCGCTCGGCGCTGCCTTCGCCCGTGAGTGCGTGGCGCAGTGGATGCTCGTACATCTGCGAACTGAGCTCGGTCATGCCGTACTCGCCCGAGAGGTACGGCTCGGCGATGCCAAATCGTTCCGAGAGCATGCTACGCATGGCCGCCGGTTCGACGGTTCGGCTCTTGCCCTTAAAGCCGCCTGTGAACATCAAGCGGCTTCCTTCCGGGAGCTCGAAGCGTTTTGAGAGGGCGTCTTCGGCGTGCACAAACGCGAAGCTCGTGCCGATGAGGGCGATGGGTTCGTCGAGGGAGAGCGCCCCTTCGAGGGACGCTTGTGTTGGCGGCCAGCAGTAGGCGTGGCTCGAAGCGAACCACTCGATGAAGCGTGCGCACATGTACGAAAGGGACGAGTCGGGCGCTTCGTCCTCGCTTGGCAGAAGCAGCACAAGGCGCATTCCATTGGGCACATCGGGAAAGAGCATCGCTTCGGCGGCGCGTTGCGCAGCCTGGTCGTAAAGTGCGAGGTCCGAAAAGGGGTGGGCGCCGCGCCGGCCGTTCGTCGTGCCGGACGTTCGAAAGACGCGCTGGTCTTCATCCGGCGCGTGGCCGGCGATGCGTGCGAAGCGAAAGACGTCCGTCGGCAGCGCGGGGGCTTCGATGCCGCGCGCGGCCGCGAGGCGCGCGTAGGCGGGTATCGTGTGGCGCTGGTAGGTAGCGAGCCGGCGCAGGAGCGCGTCGCGCTGCCCGGGCGAATCGGGCCCGTCGGCGTCCTCGATGAACGCGCCGATCGCGTCACGGAGGCTTTCACGTTCGCTCATGGGTGCTCCAGCGCCGCCTCGAGCGCGTTCAGGAACGCGTCGACCTGCGCCTCGTCGATGGTGAGGGGCGGCGCTAACTGAAGCACGTCGGCCTTGGCCCCGGCGGGCAGCACGATGAAGCCGGCGTGCAGGAGTCGGCTGACCAGAGGCAGCACGGATGCGCCCCGCTGCGGAACAAACCCGAGCATCAACCCTCGGCCACGCACCTCCGCCTTCGGCGCGATGGACCGAAGCCGCGCCTGGACGTGCGTGCCGATGCGTGTGGCCCGCTCAGCGAGCCGCTCACGGGCGAGCACATCAAGGCTTGCGAGGGCCGCGGCACAGCCCAGCGGGTGGCCATAGAACGTGCCCGTGTGAATCGCTTCGCCGTCGGGCGTGCCCCAGGCCGCCATGATCGACGCCCGACCCACGCAGGCGCTTACGGGCAGGCCGCCGCCGAGCGCCTTGCCGAGGCAGAGCACGTCCGCGAGCTCGCCGGAGACAAAGGGCAGGCCACAGCGGCCAAGGCCCGTGAAGATCTCGTCGACGATGAGCACGGCGCCGGCATCGTCGCAGCGCTTTCGCAAGGTCGGCAGGAAGTCATCGGGTGGAACGTTTACGCCGCCTCGCCCCTGAATCGGCTCGACGATGACCGCGCCAACCTCAGGCGGCAAGGGCCCTGGGTCCTCGCCGTAGGCCGCGAACCTGACGGAGGCGAGCTGGTCCTGAAAGGGCGCACGAAAGGCCTGCGAGTAGCCGCATGCGGCGAGCGCCCCGTAGCTGAGGCCGTGGTAGCCGCCCTCGAAGGCGAGCACGCCTCCCCGGCCGCTTGCAAGCGTCGCGGTCTTCAGCGCGATCTCGACGGCTTCGGACCCGCCCTGGCAGAGAGCCGCGCGGGCGGGCCACGGCGCAAGTTCGCAGAGCCGCTCGAGGAGGTCGATCTTCGCGTCCGAGGGATGGAGGTCGCCCAATGCGTGAAGCAAACGTTCCGACTGGCGCTGCACGGCTGCGATCACATCTGGATGGGCGTGACCCACGGCGCTGACGGCAAAGCCGCCGCTCAGGTCAACGTAGGTGTTGCCGCGCGAGTCCATGACGTTCGCCCCCTTGGCGCGCGCCCAGACGATTGGATCCTGCGGTGCACCGGAGCGTTCTTCGCGGCGTGTTCGCCGAGCCGTAAAGGCCGGTACCTCGCTCGCCGCAAGGCGGTCGATCGCGCCCACGTCTGCGCCCGGGTGGGGCAGATGGGGAAGCTGACGACCGAAGGGAACGGACACGTGTTCGGTGTGATGTACGGGGTGGGCTGTGTCGAGCGGCGGCACGCCGGTGGGAACCGGCGTGGGAGAGGGGCTTCACCCGCTCGCCGCGGTTGAAGCTGCTGTGGACGCGACTCGCTGCGCTCGCGGTCCACGCCGCCGCCTACGGCGTCGGGCGCGCCCTCTGGGTGAAGCCCCTCTCCCCCGCCTTCTGGGTGCCGTCGAACGGGTGAAAGAAAATGGGTGGGGGAGCGCCCTCTCGATCTCGTGTGTTCCACACGACGAGAGGACGCGGGACATAGCCCACGTGACCCAGGCCTAAGGCAACATAGACGCGCAACATCTGGTCCATACGCGCGGGCAGCATCGAGCAACTGAACCCGTTCGTCTGGGTGCCGGCGTCACGTGAGCTCGGCTGCAAGAACCACCCGCGCGCAGGTCGGAACCTTCTCCCGAGCCCGAGCCCGAGCCCGACCCCGAACCGCCGCTAACGCGTCACCCCGACGAAAAGCGGCTTCACCGCTAGTTTCGGCGTCGCCACGGATAAAACGCGACGCCGCGTTCACGCACGGCGCGCACAAGATCCGCTTCGTCGAGCAGCGAGACGCGCAGGGGCACCGAATGCTCCGTGCCGCACGCTAAAAGCGCCCCAACGATTTCCGTGACGCGCGTGCGAAAGGCGCCGTCGATGCGCAGGCCAACGTGCTGGGCGCCTCCCTGGCTCACGAAATAGGCTGCCCATTCCACCTCTGGGTAGCTGCGAAGCACTTTCGACGCTGCGTCCAGGAGCGGGTCCGAAGGCGGCTCGCTGATTTCGATTGGCGCGGGCGGAGACTCGTCCGGCTTGGCGGGAACGGGCGCGTCCGTGGGTACGCTGACCGTCTGAAACTCGTTGGGCGCCGCGGGCACGCTGGAGGGGCGGACCTTCTTGAGCATCTGCTCGGAGATGCGCCCGACGCCGGCGAAGGCGCCGGACGAGTCGCTTCGGTTCTGGGAGCGCAGCAGCGGCTCAATTTCCGAGCGCTCGACCTCCAGCGCATGGTCGGCGGCGATATCGATGATCACAAAGTGAAGCTGATGGGCGAGGGCGTGCCGAAAGGCAGCGCGGCTGCCGATTTCCCGGTGTGGGACCGAGCCGTCCGCGGCGACCCATCCGTAGCGTCGGGCGGCCTCTTCAAGTTCGTCCGGGGCCGAAAAGAGGGGCAGGGCGTTCTTTCCGTCGCTGCTGATCAGCGGGCGAAAGTCGTCGCCGCCTTCGGTCCAGGTGGGCACGAGCACGGTTCGCTGTGCGAGCGCCACGAGGGCGTCCACCTTGCCTTGGCCACCTTCGGCGCCTTCGGCGAGAAGACGCCGAAAAGCGATGAGAGCCCGGTCCGGTTGCGCATCCACGGCGTTAGGGTAGCCCGGGGTCCCCGGCGGGCGGCAAGTTTGCGGCGCTCCCTGCCCGTGCTAGCTCCAGCACATGCGCGTACTTTTCTGCCTTGCCTTGGCCACGATCGGCTGCGCGCCCATCGCGACCACCGGCGGCCGCGGCGTGGCTTATTCGGAGGACGCGCAGCAGGCCTACGAGAACGCTCTCGAGGCCTTTCGGCGCGACAACTGCCTTGATGCGGAGCCGGCATTTCGCCGCGTTCGCCGAGAGTTTCCCTACAGCCGCTTCGCCGCCCTCGCCGAGCTCCGGGTGGCCGACTGCAAGTTTAAGGGCGGCCAGTATGCGGAGGCGATCACCGCCTACCGGCAGTTCATTCGCTTCCGCCCGTCTCATTCGCAGATCGAATACGCCCGCTTTCGCGTTGCCGAGTCCCACTACAAGCAGATTCCAACGGAGTGGTTCTTCTCGCCGCCCACGCACGAGCGCGACCGCCAGGCGACGGAGGACGCGCTACGGCAGCTTCGCCGCTACCTGCTCGATTATCCAGACAGCGAGCGCATCGCCGAGGCGCGCGAAATGATGCAGCGCTGCATCGACGTGCTCGCCGCCCACGAGATGTACGCGGCCAAGTTCTACCTGCGCCGGGACGCCTACCCCGCCGTCATCAATCGGCTGCAGACGCTCCTGCGCACCTACGACCGAAGCGCCTACGAGGTCGAAGCGCTGATGCTCCTCGCCGAGACCTACCTGCGCCTCGACGACCGGGGCCGCGCCCGAAGCGCCTACGAAGAAATCGTGGAGCGCTACCCCGAGTCCAGCGAAGCGTCGGACGCCCGGTCGGCCATTCGCAGCATCGACGCCCGCGCCCGCTAGGCGGCATAGTCCACGCAGCATCGCGGCGTTCGGCGGCAGATTCCTTGGGGCGTCCGCCATTCTGGCACAGGCTGCTCTTGATGGCGTTGTCGCCTTCGGCCGGGTAGCTTGCATGAATTGGGAGGCGGCGGATGGCGGTGAACAGTGGACGGTTGGTAGCGCTCAGCTTTGGACTCGCGTTTGCGACTCCAATGGGGTGCGCTACCGACACGGGTGGGCTTGGCCCGCCTTCGCCGAACGACGCGGGGGCGGAAGACCAAGGGGCGGCGGATGGCGCGCGTGCCGACGGTTCCCAGTCGGATGCGGCGCCGGATGTCGGGTCCGTAGACGCGACGACGGGGGATGCTCCACCGTCGGACCTGTCGAACGACGCCGACGGCGCCCCGGGTGCCGTTTGCGGAAACGGCGTCGAGGAAGGCGACGAAGCCTGTGACGACGGCAACGATTCGAACGACGATATCTGCCTGACGAGCTGCGAGTTCGCCTGTGGGGACGGTGTGGTGAACGCGGTGGAAAGCTGCGATACGGCCATCGCTTCGGACGAAGACGGCGCCTGCCCGACGGCGTGCGACAGCGGCGATGCGTGCATGCCGGGCGCGCTTTCGGGTTCGGGATGTGGCGTCGAGTGCGTCTTTGGTGCCATCAGCGCGTGCGCGGACGACGACGGTTGCTGCGCGCCGGGATGCACCGCCCTCGACGACAACGACTGCATGCCCATGTGCGGCAACGGGGCTATCGAAGCGGGCGAGACCTGCGAAGCCGGCGTCGGCGCCGGCTGTCCCGCGCGCTGCGACGACGGCGACGTATGCACGCGCGATGCGCTCATGGGCAGCGTAGACGCGTGCACGGCGGAATGCGGTGCCACGCCCATCGAGAGCTGCACAAACGACGACGGCTGCTGCGGACCCGGGTGCAACGCCAGCAACGACAACGACTGCTCCGCGAGCTGCGGCAACGGCACGATCGAACCCGGTGAAAGCTGCGAACCCGGCGTGGGCATGGGGTGCCCAACCTCCTGCGACGACGGGATGGTCTGCACGCGGGACACGCTTTCCGGCAGCGCAGCCAACTGCAACGCGAGCTGCACGAGCGTGGCGATCACCGCGTGCGACGGCGGCGACGGATGCTGCGCGCCCGGCTGCAACGCGCGCAATGACAGCGACTGCTCGCCGGTCTGCGGAAACGGCGTCATGGAACCCGGCGAAGACTGCGACGACGCCAACGCCGACCCGAACGATGGGTGCGATGCTTGCATGACGACGAGCTCGCCCGTGGCGTTTCGCATGAGCGATCTCGACCTGCGCGATCCCCATGCCTTCGCCGACGTGTTCGGCTGCCGGGACATCACCGACACGGTCTTTGGCTTCGATGGCGTCAATCCGCAGTTTCAGGCCGCCATTCAAACGGACGGCGACAGCGATGGGCTGCTGGACCTGAGCTTTGTGCTCGCCTTCGATTCGCTCGATCAATCGGACGGCGGCACGGGCGACATGAGCTTTGTAGTCGCCGATTGCACGACGGCGCCCATCCGCTGCACGGCGGACACATCGCTGCCGCTGACCTACACGAGCCAATCGAGCGGCGCCTGCCTCGGGCTCGTCCCCGGCACGACCCGCGGTTACTCACCCGCGATCGCCCAGCCCGACGGCCCTTGCTTTGTCACCGACGCGGCGGACGTTTCCTTCACGCTCAGCGGCATTGCGATTCGGCTGCGCGACGCCCAGCTGGGCGCCCAATACGTGGGTTCGCCCGCCACGCAGCTGAGCCGAGGCCTGCTTCGCGGCTTCATGACCCTCAGCGATGCCCAGGCGAGCATCCTTCCCGATACGCTGCCCCTCGTCGGCGGCCAGTCGCTTGCCGCCGTGCTGCGCGGCGGACCGGGCAACTGCTCGTTCCAGTCCGACATGGACGATCATCCCATTCACGGACGGGGCTGGTGGTTCTACATGAACTTCCCCGCCGCCGAAGTGAACTTCACGCCTTAGCCCCCGATGATCCCGTCCGCATGACGCAGTCGCTCCTGACAGCCGGCGATCGGCGGAAGCCTTGGCTCGCTTTGGCGCGCCGCCGTCGATCGTGGATGGCGCTCGCCACCTCGTCGAAGACCAGGTTCTTTACTTTGGCGTCGCGCCGATGCGGGTCGACATTCTTGGTTCAGCGAGCGGAATTGAGTTTGAACCGGTCTTCGCCCGTGCCGTGATCGCAGACCTCGACGGAATCCAAGTTCGCGTCACGTCTCTCGACGATCTGATTACCAATAAGCTCGCTTCGGGTCGGCCTCAGGACCTCAAAGATGCGGAGGCGTTGGGGAAAATCGCGGGCCAGCGGAGCCGACTCTCGCTTAGAGCCCGCGGAGCCTGCGGCGCAGCAGGTTTTTCAACTCCGGGGCCAGATCGGGTAGGCTCCCCTGCATGGATGACCGCACGAAGCAGCTCTTTGCACTCGGCCGGGAGCACTACGACAAGCGGGAGTTCGACAAGGCCGAGCACTACCTGAAGCAGGTGGAAGAGCGGGGCGTAGGCTTTGCCGACGTGTACAATATGTTGGGGGTCATCTACCACGATCGCGGCCTCTTCGAAGAGGCCCAGGAGCGCTTCGAGGAGGCGCTGAGGATCAATCCGAACTACACGGAAGCGTCGCTCAACCTGGCGGTGACCTACAACGATCTGGGCCGCTACGACGAGGCGAAGAAGATCTATCAAACGGCGATTTCGCGGGGCGAGGACAGCCCGGGCAAGCTCGACCCGTTTGTGAAGGGCAAGATCGCCAACCTGCACGCGGAGGTCGCGACCGCCTACGCCGACGCGGGTCTCGCCGTTGAAGCGATTCACGAGTACCGAAAAGCCGTGCTCCTTTGCCCGCACTTTGCGGATCTGCGTTTGCGCCTGGCCAACCTCTACCGTCAGCAGGGCGATTTGGAAGCGTCGCGCTACGAGCTGCGCCTCGCGCTGGAAGCGCGGCCGACCTACGTACCGGCGCACGTGGCCCTGGGCGTCGTTGAGCTTTCGCTTGGCGAGCCCGACGCCGCGAAGGCTTCTTGGGAGAAGGCCTTGGAGATCGATCCGGAGCACAAAGCGGCGAAGATGTACCTGCGCATGTCCGGCGAAAAAGACCCCGGCGAAGAAGAGCCGTGAGCCCGACGCGCTGGGCGGGTCTCGCCCTTCTGGCCGTGGCCTGCACCGTGACGACCCGCGCCGACTACCATGGCGTTGTGCTCGAACCCTTTGCGCGTCAGCGGCTCGACTGCGAGCACGGCGAGATCGAGGTGGTGGACGCGACGCCGGAAGACTTCGTATACGGCCGCGACCGGCAGGCGGGGCGCTACGAAGTGGTGGCCTGCGGCCGCGAAGGCACCTTCGTCTGTTTCACGCTCGCCGAAGGCAACGTCGCGTCATCGCCCGAATGCCGCCGCCTCGGCGAACAGCCTTCGCGCGTCTACGTGGGCGACTACCCCGTCCGCTGATCCGCGGCGACTTGCGTCGCAACTGACTCCTTCCACCACGCTCGAGCAAACCCGAACAAACCCGCGTGGCCATGTTCCAACCAAGGAATGTGTTGCGGGCACGGGTCCGCGGCGATGCATCGACTGCTCCCGCAACAGATTCCTTAGCGGGTAAAACGAATCGGCATCGACACGGCGAAGGGGCGACGGTCTTCGTATAGCGGACTCAGCGGCATCGAGCCGGCGGCGTGCACGACGGCCCAGCTGCCGCCCTCGGCGACGGGCACATCGAAGCGAAAGGTGCCGCGGGAGAGGTCACGGCTTGGCTCAATGATCGCTTCGTCGACCTTGACGCCGTCGACGAAGAGCTCGATCCGGTCCGCGTCGATCCAGCTTGCGCCCGTGACCTCGGCTTCGATGGACGCCATCGGGCCCGCGCCGTTCACCGTGTCGCCGGGGCGCGCGTCGCCGGCGCGCACGTCGAGGCCCAGGCCGCCGGAAACGTAGAAGCGGCCCTCTTCCGTTTGCTGCTGCACGAGGGAACGCCCGCCGCCGTCGCGAAGGGCTGCGACCTCTCCGTCAATTGCTAGACAGGTGCGTGGGTAGCCGACGGGGTTGCCGCGCAGCACGCGGTGGCTGTCGGACGAGCCAACGGCGACGATGTTGCGACCGCGGTTCAGGAAGGAGAACCAGTCTTCGACGATGTCGAGGCTCTCGTCGAAGGTTCCGTCGTTGAAGACCTCGATGGCCTGAAAGCTGTCGTCCCAGAGCTCCTCGCGCGTGGCGAGGCCCGTGGCCGGGTCGTAGCCTGCCGTGGCAAAGTAACCCTGGCCGCCGTTGCTTCGGGGGTGGTTGACGATGAGCGTCGGGTTGGTCGAAAGGCCAAGCACTTCCGCAAACACCTCCGCCGGTGGGCGGTACGTCCAGATTGTCGCACCGCCGTTCGGCAGGTCCGAAGGCTCGAGGGGAAAGACGCCGAAGTGGCCCCAATCGAAGGTGGTGAGCTCGAGTGACGTGATGCCGAAGAGCCAGTCGGAAAGGCCTTCGTTTTCGATCGCGTCGCCCCAGCGAATCACATACTCGTGGTCCGAGCGCATCGCGATTTCGAGGCCGTCGCCGGCGGCGGCGCGCGCCTTGAAGCCCGCCGGGTCCGGCGAGTCGGGTGAGCGCTGCGTGTGAATATGGTAGTCCGCGCAGAGGCCCGAAAGACCGGCGGGCTCCAGATCGACGAGGCGATCCTCCGTACCGCTCGCGGCGAAGTCGATCGTTTCATCGAGACCGATCTCGTAGCCGAAGCCGCGCGTGACGACGACGCGGATGGGGCCGGCGGGCACGGTGAACTCGCCCTCGCCCACGACAAAGTGCACGTCCCGTCGGCCCGAAGGACGGGGCGCCTCGCCGAAGGACGCGGGCGGCGGCGCAAAGGCCGCGTCGCGAATCTGAACGCGGGCGGGCGCGGCGATGCCGCCCTCTTCCACCTGCACGCGCAAGGTGGCCGCGTCGGGGATTTGAAGCTCCACCGGGTTGGCCGCGAACTCGGCGCTCACGCTGGCGTAGCGGCGATCGAAGGTGGTCAGGGTGATCGGCGTCACGCCCTCCGGGGTGGCGATGACGAAGGCGCCGGCCGCGTCGCTAAGGCTGCGGCCGAGGTAGCGCTCGCCGCTCGTCGCGTGCACGCGCACGCCCTCCAGAGGCGTACCGCTTTCACTGCGCACGTTGCCTTCGATTCGGGTGACCGGCTGGCTTTCGGTGCGCGCGATCGACTCCTGCAGGCCCGTGAGCGAAGGGCCGCCGATGTACATGCGCATGAAGTCCGTGCTCGCTTCGGCACAGCCGGCGACGGTCGTTTCCGATGCGAAGAAGACCATCGTGCCGCTCACCTCGAGCGCCAGGTTCATGCTGCCGCGTGGATCGGAAAGGGCGTAGGACGTCTGGCCGTTCTTCACGAAGGCAATGCGGGGCACGTCGCTTTCGAGCTCGAAGCCCTCGTCGGCCATGAAGGCGTCCATGCGCTCGCGCTGAAAGGCGAGGAGCGTTTGCGGGAAGTCCGTGTCGCGCGGAAATACACTGCGCACGTGGACGACGATATCCACGGCCTCGGCGCCCGTCGGGAGGCGGTAGTCGATGGCCGCTTCAACGCCGTCGAAGTCGCGTGGAAAGAGCAGCTCCGCAAAACGGTCGATGAAGGGGATCGCGCGAAGCTGGCCGACGGCGCGAACGACGGCGGTCCCGTCGTCCGAGTCGAGCACGCCCACGTGGGTCGTTTCGAGGGTGTAGCGGCCGAAGCCAAAGAGCAGCTCGCCGAAGTCGGCGGGCTCCACGAGCGCGCCGTCTTCCACGCGGAAGATGCCGACGGGCTTGCCGCCCCAGGGATCGTAGCCGTCCGAGGGGCCCACATCTTCGATGAGCACGGCGACCTGGTCGTTGGCGAGGAGAAAGTCACCGCCTTCCCAGTGGTTCAGGCCCGTGGGGTCTTCGGGAAGGTCGGCTTCGTCGATGCGGCCGGCCCGGGCGCCGCCGGGTGTGAGGGGCGACATGCCCTCACCGCCGCGCTCGAAGGCGTCTGGAACGTTGCAGCCCGGGGCCGGCTCCTCCGACGGGTCCGTCGCAACGTCGGCGGTTGCGTCTTCGTCGCTGTCCACGTCCGGCTCGGCGTCACCACCGCCGCCGCTCGAGCCGCAGGCGACGAGGAAGGCAAGGACGAGGAAGCGGGAGCGGTCGGCCACAACCCAAACTACTCGGCCTCCTAGACGCTGTCACGCAACCGTCACAGGGGCGCGAGGCGGCGAAGCCGCGCGGCTCGTTCCGCCAGCGGGATCAACGAGGCGTATGCGGTTGATCTACCGGCGGCGACGGCGGAACGCGGCCAACGCGCCTACCAGCCACCAGCCGGCAACCGTCGCGCCCGCATCGCATCCGCCACCGGAATCCTCCGCGGGCTCGGGCCCTGGCTCCGGGCCCATATCCGGACCGGGCTCGGGAGCGGTGTCCGGGTTCGGAAAGCACCCGCTGGCGGGCCCGGCGGGCCGGCAGTCAAGGTCGTTTGGGCAGGGTTCGTCGTCGCAAATGCGCGTGCATGTCCCGAGGCATGTGCCCGTACGGCATTCGCTGCCGTCGGCACATGGCTCGCCCATGATGGCGCCTTCGATGATGCACTGCAGGCCCCGCGGCGTTTCTTCGCAGGTGTAGCCCACCAGGCAGTCGTCCTGCGTTTCGCAGGCGGTGGCGCAGACGCCCTCGCCGCCGAAGTCGGCGCAGAGCAGACCGCGGGCGCAGTCTTCGTCTAGCTGGCAGTCTTCACCGGCGGCGCGCGGCTCGCCGGCGGTGCAGCGGCCCTCGCGGCAACGGAAACCGTCGGCGCATCGCTCCGTGGCGCTGCACTCGCGGGTGCAGAAGGCCGTCGACGTGCCTTCGCCCTCGGTGCAATCGCCGCTCTCGCATTGGTCGTCGCTTTCGCACACGGCGCCGAACATGCGCGGTGCCGTGGAGTCTTCGACGGGAATGCACGATTCGCATTCGCCGACGAGCTCGCATACCAGGCCCTCGCCGCAGTTGTTCTCGCCGCATTCGCGGCCACAGCGCATCGTGTCGCCCACGGCGATGCAGCGGCGTGAGAAGCAGTCCGTACCGCTTTCGCACACTTCGCCGTCGGCGAGGCGGCCTTCGCCACCGGCGGTGCAGAAGCCACTGCCGCAGCTGCCGCGCGATGCGCAGTGGCTTCCTACGGGGCAGTTGAGCACGGCTGAGCGTCGGTCGCATTCGCGAATGCACACCTGCGTGCCGTTCACCACGTCGCATACGCCCGACGCGCACTCGCTGGCGCGGGCGCACGTTTCGCCGGAAACCTTGCAGCCTTCGTCGATGACGTCGTCGCAGTTGTTGTCGACGCCGTCGCAGACTTCGGGGCGCGGCTCGCACGGCGGCTCGAAGGAGAGCGCGTCGTCGATCATTTCCGTGTGCGCGGCGACGGTCACGAAGAGATGGGCCGAGCGCGACCCGCAGCCACCGATTCCAAAGCTCGTAACGCCAACGACGGTATCGCCGATGAGCAGCGGACCGCCGCTATCGCCCTGGCAGGTCCAAGACTCGCCGCCGGCCTGCGTGAGGAGCGCGTTGGCGCCGAGAATGGTCGTGTTGCCGATGTACTTGATGCCCGAATCGGACGTGCGCGGGTTGTTGCGTCCAAAGCCAACGATGGTGGCGGCGGTACCGCGCGCGGGGATCGTGCGCCCCACGCGTCGCGGGGCGATGCCTTCAAACGGCTCGTTGACGATGATCACCGCGATGTCGCGGCCGTCCTCAAGGTCTCGGTCCGTATAGATGCCTGGCGTCGAACGCCACTCGCGCACGGACTTGATTTCGACCACACCGCCGGCTTCCGTGAGGTTGTTGCCCACGATCACGCTAAAGTTCGACGCCGGCGCTGCGCGCCAGCTTCCATCGTCGTTTTGCGCGTACACGCAGTGCTTCGCCGTAAGCACGACACGCGGCCCGATGATCGTGCCGGTGCAAAGCCCGGTCCCGGCGAGGCTGCTGTTGACGACGGCCACGGCCCAGTCTTGGGCGCGGCCGGTGACGGGCGTGCCGTTGATGATGGCGCTTCGCCGACCTTCGATAGGGCTTTCGCTCGAGCAGGCGATCAAGAAAAGGGCAAGGAGGGCGCGTCGCATGGCGCGAAGTGTAGGGCGCCCGCGAGCCGTAGGCGAGCGCCCGTGCCCCTGCCCGATCTAGACCCAATGCTGTTCGGTTAAGGCGAAAAACGGAGTCTCGGTGAATAAGAGGAAGCGTAAAGGGTGAGCGTGATGAGTGAAGCGTGGGCGTAAAGAGTGAAGAGTGATGTGTCCAATGACGGCCGCCCGCCCGAGTTTTGCGCCTCACGCTCGCTCGTCACCCCTCACGCTCACTCGTCACCCTCACGCTCACTCGTCACCCCTCACGCTCACTCGTCACCCCTCACGCTTACGCCTGCAAGGCTGGAGGCCCTTCACCGAACGGCATTCGACCTAGGCCGGTTCGACCTTTATTTGATCGCCTCGGACCCACCGCTCCCGCCGACCTCGGCGCTCTCTCGTCCTTGAAAGGCGCCTGCCGTCC
>JBCCRV010000024.1:0-20967 GCA_039201085.1 Myxococcota bacterium
ATGGAGCGTCTGAATCCGCAGCGCCCCTATAAGCATAGGGGTCCAGGTTTGGATGGCTGCAAGCGCCGTGCTGTCGTCGCAAAGCGACGACGCGGCAATGCTGGTCAGGTCTCTAGGGAAGCTCGCCCGGACAAAAGCCCACGTAGCTCCGTCCGTCCGGGCACTCGACGGTGTGCGGACCGACTGGGATCGCGTCGCCGTGGCCGTCGTCAACGGGAACTGGAATCGGATCCGCGGAGAGGATCAGCTCGTCATAGAAGATGGACTGGTCCGGCACGCGACCCGTCAGATTCGGCATCGGGTCCGAATCGTTGGGCTGGATCTTGAACATGAAGTTCTCAAAGCAGCACTCGTCGTTTCGATCGCCCGCGCCGGTGATCTGCCGCTTGTTGAAGCCCGATGAGGCTCCGCCCGCGGACGAATCCACCCACTGCCGAAAGTAGGGGTCCACGCCGCTTCGGTAGACCCAGCAGCGGTACTGATCGCCGCCTTCGCCTGGGGGCGTGAGCGTGAGGGCGCAATAGTGGGTCCACCAGCGTCCGCCGGCTCCCGGCGTGCGAAGGCAGGTCTCGTCGTTGCCAACGTTCCGCATGCACGCGAAATCGTCGTTTCGCGTGCGGGCCCGAGGGTCGGAGGGCCCAAGCGGCCCGGCTTGGTAAAGGAACTGCACGTGACCCGCCATCGGCGCGTAGTTGGTTCCCAGGGCGCCGGCCGTTCCGCCCGTCGGGTTCCAGAAGAGCCCTTCGCCGCCGCACGCAGCGTTCACGCCGACGGCGCCTTCACGGTAGACGGGCGCGAAGAAGGACTCCAACACCGCGCACGTCGGGTCGGCGCCCACAACAAACATCTTTGGCGAACCGCCGTTGATGATGCCCCACTCGTAATCCGCCAGCGCCGGGGTGTACTGCTGGCGAAGCTGAATGTAGAGCGTCTCCGTGTCCGAAGGCCCGGCGGGAACGCGGCGCCGCCAGTCGGGGCCCGGTGCACCGGACGCCCGGTTCCAGTTGCCAAAGTCCATAAGACCGCCGATCTGCGTATCCGATTCGCCGGCGTTGGCGATAATACGCAGCACCCCGGCTCCAGACACGCGTCCGCCCTCTCCAAGGTCCGTGCCCGTGGTGTCGACGGCCGGGTAGTACAGGCCCGGATGGGCGCCCGATTCGGGCACGACGTTGGCGGGGTAGGGCGCGGGCGACGGGTTGCCATGCCGCTCCCACATGCCCGAGCGTGGACCGGACCCCATTTGCACGGCCCAGTTTGCGTTGACCTGACGCTGATCGTCGAAGCCGTCGCAAAAAATGACGTCGCCGAGCGCGCAGCGTGCGGCGAAGTCTTCTTCGGCCGTCCCTCCGATGGGACTCGCGTCGACGCTAACCCCGTCGAGCGCCAAGTCCGCGCCGGCATCGGCGCCCGCTTCCTCCTGCATGTCGCGGACGGACGCGTCGACGATTCGCGCGTCGGGCACCGCGTCGTCGGTGCGGAGATCCACAGCAGCGTTCGCATCGTGTGCAGCGTTCGCGTCGCGGGCGACGTTCGAGTCGCGCGCCACGTCGCCATCCAACGCGGCGTTCCCCGAATCGTCGTCGCCGCACGCGACAAGAGCGAGCAAGAGCGAACCCATTAGCCATCGTCGTTCACACTTCATTCACGCCTCCACCTTTGCACGCGGCGCCGAACGTGCGCCCTCAGCCCACTCTTGGCGATGGACGCATGGCACGCCGTTATCTCGGAAGCGCGCCGCTGCTGAGGCGATTCGCTTCGCCGGATTCGGCACCTCGCCAGGAACGATCGCCCAAGGCACTTGCGTCGCCGCAGCCCTCGTCCCATTTCCCAGCATGCAAAACGCCCGAACGCGCAGCGTAGCGCTCTTGGTCCTCGCGATGATCCTTCACTGCGGCGACGATGCGTCGGCCCCGGCCGACGGCGCGATCGACGGTTCGATGGACGGGAGCGGCGACGCGAGCGTCGGCGCCCCGGACGCCGGTATCGACGCCGCCGAAAGGGACGATGCGGTCGACGCCATGGCACCCGATGCCTCCATGGTCGTGCCCTTTCAGGATGGAACTACGGTGATGACCACCGAGGGCGAAGTGACCGGCGACGAAGAAGGCGAGCTTCGCGTATTTCGCGGCATTCCCTTTGCGGCACCGCCGACCGGCGAGCGCCGCCTTCGCGCACCGGCGCCGCCAGAGCCGCGCGATGCTCCCCTCGAAGCCGACGCCTTTGGCGCGGCGTGCGCCCAGCCCGGCGGACCTTCCAGCGAAGACTGCCTCTTTCTGAACGTTTGGGCCCATCCCTCGGACACGCCCCGCCCCGTGATGGTGTGGATCTACGGCGGCGGTTTCATCACCGGCGATTCGGCCCTGCCGATCTACAACGGCGCCAACCTCGCCGAAGTTGGAGACGTCGTGGTCGTATCCATCAACTACCGTCTCGGCATTCTCGGCGGACTCGCCTTGCCCGAGCTTCAAGCCGAAGACCCGGACGGCGCCGCTGGCAACATGGCTTTGCTTGACCAGATCCAGGCCCTGCGCTGGCTCCAGGCGAACCTTCCGGCCTTCGGCGGCGATCCCAACAACGTGACGATCTTCGGCGAATCCGCCGGCGCCATCTCCGCATGCGCGCTGCTCGGTGCACCCGCCGCCGACGCGCTCTTTCATAAGGCGATCATGCAGAGCGGAAACTGCGCGTCCTTTCCCACCCTGGAGCGCGGTCCGCTCGGTACGGATGGCGGCGCCTTCGCCACGGGCGAGCGCTTCGCGGAGGCCCTTGGCTGCGGCGACGCGGAAGATCGGCTCGCGTGCCTTCGCGACCTGCCCACGGACGCATTTCTCGACGCCCTCGGCATCGATGCGCTCCTCACCGGATTGCTGACCGCCGACCTGACTTCGCCCGTCGTGGATGGCGTTGTGTTGCCCGAGCTTCCCTTTGAGCGGCTCGCCTCCGGCGACGCTCCGGACCGCCCGCTTCTGGCCGGGAGCAACGGGAACGAAGGCCAGCTCTTCACCGCCGCAGACGTCGTACTCACCCGCGGAAACTTTCGCGAGCTCCTTCGCGAAGTGCTTGACGAAGACACGGCGGCGGCCGTCGTCGACCTCTACAGCTTGCTCGAGTTCCCGATTGCGAAGGACGCCTACAACGCCTTCATCGGTGAGGTCCTCTTCAACTGCAACAGCTACGAAGCCGCCCGCGCCGTGGGCGGCCACTACTACCTGCTCATGACCGCGCCGGCCGCACTCAGCACGCCCTACGGCCCGCTTCACGGCGCAGACATTTTCTACGTGTTCGACACGTTCACGTCCGCGGCGCTCATTCCGGGTCCGCGCGACCTCTTCCTGCGTTCGGACATTCAAACGGCGTGGACGTCCTTCGCGCGAACGGGCGTACCGATCTTCGACGGCGGATGGCCCACCCTCGACGAAGGGGACGAATACCTGCGCTTCGGCGCGCTGCGTACCACGACGGAAACCGAATACCGCGGCGGTCGCTGCGAATCGCTGCGCGAACTCGGCGTGCTGCCCTAGGGCCTGTCATCAAATGAACACCCATGGATTCGCGGTCAGATCGTCTGCGAGTTTGCGTCTACGACGCGAAGGAATCCCCAGCGGATTTCGAGCCGAAGGGACGGCAAAATCGTGGATGAGCTGGGCGTGAAGGCATGGGCGTTCATTTGAAGACAGGCCCTAGACCCAAGGATCGTTCGCTCGCTAAGGTTCTAGGGTCATGCGCATGCTCAAGTGTATTCACTTCCTGTGGGGTGTCGCCCTGATCGCCTGCGATTCGCCCGACACCATCGAAGATCCGATGCCGGGCAGCTCGTGTGCGAGCTACGGCGTGGAATGTGTCTGTCCCGACGGCACGACGGCGTGTGCGCCCTACTCCAACGGTAACATCTGTCCCTGCGGAGATGATTCCTACAACGCACGGGAGGGAAGCAGAGTGGTGGACGGGCCACTCCCCGTTCCCGGCGGAACGCGGGCTGCGGCCGAACCAGAAGGGACGAGCGAAGCGACGGGCGGCGAAGAAACGAGCGAAGCGAACGCGAACGAAGGGTCGAACGCGGTAGCAACCGGCGAAGCGAACTCGGACGCACTGCGCCCCGAAGACGCAACGACAGGCAACGACGCCTGTGCGACCCGTCGGCCCACGCTGGAGGCGGTAGCACTGCCGACGTCCTTTCGCGTGCTGACGGACCAGCAACGCGCAGGCACGGTGCAGATCGATCGCGTCGGTGCGCTCACCTTCGAAGCCAACAACGCTGCGAACGCCGCGGATATCTCGCGGGCGCGATCCGCCGTAGAGCGCATTCAGTCGAATGGCCACGTCACCGTGACGTACTCGGCCCGCACCCGGGAAGTGCGCGCGCGTTGCGCGATGCAGGTTGAGCGCGACGCCAGCGGCTTTGCCGCCGCGGTGCAGCGACGCCTTCGGGAGAGCGGCTTCACCGTGCTCCCGTAGGGGCCCGCTCGCCCCCTACAGCGTCGAGGGGAAACGCCGTATGCCCGGGGGCATGCTGAGCGCATCGCAAAAGGACATGATGGGAAACGCCGGCATGCGTTCGCCGCCGGAGATGCGCGCTAGGAAACGTACCTGCGAGCGATCCTCGACGCCCTCGAGGGAGTCGCCATTCGGTGGGGCGCGACGATGACAAGGACGGCCATCGAATCGGGCCTTCCGGTGGAGTTCAGCCTTCGCTGGGCGCACTGAGCGAGTCGCCCGGAATAGCGCCGGTGCTTCAGCGCCCTTCGAGGGCGACGACCCACTCGGCCACGCAGCTTCGCTGCACCGGCGTCAGCGCGTCACGCGGCGGCATCGGATCGCCGCAGGCGCCATGGGTGCCGAGAATCTTCTCGATGAGCAAGCTATCGGCGGGATCGCCGGGCAGAACGAGCGCGCGCTCTCGGCATCGCGGATGCACGGAGGTCGCGCTCATCAGCCGCTCGGCAAATCCATCGCTCACGAGGTCCAGATCGGCCCGGGGACGGTCCGCGTCATGGCACCGACTCGTCCCGCAGCTCGGTTCAAACACGACGGCGCGGACGCCCTCGTCCGTTTGGCACGAGCGATCCGCATCCACGCCGAAGTCGAGCGTCGACGCGCCGCCCGCGTCGTCGCCGCAAGCCGCGAGTGCGCAAGCAAGTGCAAGCGCCCGAACCTTCACGGCGCGACAAAGGTGCAGCGGGTGATCGGCTGCACCACGTCCCGCTGCACGTGAAGGTAATAGGTTTCGCCGGACACCAGCGCGGGCGCTGAACCGCTCGCGGGGATGCGCTGAACGGCGCCGTCCGGCAGCTCGCCATACGCCGCGCCGCAGCTCATCGCCTGCGCGTCCGGCGGCACGCTGATCAGCCAGAGCGTTCCTTCGGGCTCGTCCCAGTTGGGCGGCGTGCCCGGCGACGCAGAGTCCGCTTCCAGCACGTAGATGTAGCGCGCGCCGCCGCCCGTCCATTGGAGGACGCCGTCCTCGTCAATGCCCAGACCGTCGTCGCATGGCTCGGGTACGAACTCGATCAGGTCTCGAAAGAACGGCGCGAAGGGTTCAAGCTCGGCGGCCACCTCCGGGCTCACGCCTCGTCGCTCGAGTTCGCGCGTCATGAAGGCCACGAGACGCGCGCGGTCTGTCGTCGGTAGACCGGTTTGGGAGCGGTCGAACCCGTTGTTTTCCTCCGTCGGCAGAAAACCGAAGCCGCCCGAATCGGTGAAGCCAGCAAACATCGCCAGCGCTTCGTTGCTGAGCGTGTCGATCCAAAGATCGCCCGCTTCCGTGTTCCAGAGGGCGGCGCCCTCGGGCGTTTCGGTCGTTGTATGGCAGCAAATGCAAGCGGAGGCTTCGGCTTCTTCGCGAAGCCACGCGAGCTCCTGCATGTACGATTCATCGCCCAGCCGCGGGTCTTCCGGATCGTTTTCGACCTCGACCGCCTCCGCGTAGTACGGGCGCTGGCGGCGAACGACGCTGCAGTCGGCGTAGTCGGCGAAACGTCGACCCGGCTCCGTCGAGCCGCTAATGATCGTAGGGGTGCATACCTGCCCGTCCGTTCCGCCGGCCGGTTCGCCGTCGATGGCGTCGCGGCACTCCACGAAAGGCTGCACAAAGGGCTCGCCGATCGGGCCGCTGGCTTCGCAGCTGCTTCCACAAACATCCGAGGGCTCGAAGGTGCCACCGGCGAAACCTTCACAGCCGGTTCGCGCGCCGCTGCATGCGCTGGCGTCGCCCATGCTAACGGTCACGTAACCGTCCGCCGCGGTATCGCCGACGATGCAGCGACCGACAGCCATGTCCGTGGCGCAGGGACCTTCAGCGAGTTCGCCGGAGGCACCGAGAAACACCGCAGCGCAGTCGGCTTCGGCCTGTTCGCGCGTCCATGTTCCCGCGTACTCACGGCACTCGGCGGACATCGCAAAGGCGTTCGTATAGTCGCACCGGCCGAAGAAGGGCGTGCCCACGCCAACGCCGTCGGCCGCGGCTTCTATGCTCGCGTCGAGGGCGCCGGCGGGCGCGCCGTCGTCGTCGCCGCAGGCAAGCAGCCCAACGAGTGCACAAATCAAAGGAAAGCGTCGCGGCATCGCGCGTCGCTAGGTGCAGCCTCTGCCACAAACAAGGTAAAATCGAGACAATTCGCCTCAAACGGCCAGCCGAGCTTCGGTTCTCAAAATTCTCAAAAATCCAACAAACAGCGGTGATTGTGAGCGTACGTCCGAGCTCAGCCGAGCTCACTCCACGGCTCCGCGGATAGGAACCCCCACGCTCCCGCGGCCAAGAGCTCGGCGAACGCTTCGTTCTCGAGCGAGTCCGGCGCGTGGCGCAATACGGCGAAGATCGCAGCGCGAAGGCCGTAGAACACCGTCAGGGCAAGCGTCTCGCGCGGCAGCGGGCGAAGCTGTGCATCGTACGGCTCGAGCCAGCGCGCAAAGAGCACGACGGCCCGCTGCATCGATTCGGCGAAGTCCTCGCGCGACTCGATCTCGCCGAGGAGCGGAACCACGGCTTCGTAAAGCGCGCGCTCTTCGACGATGAGCTGGACGAAGGCTTGCGACACAGTGCGCAGCAAGGCACGCGGCTCCCGGTCCGCAACGGCGGCGAGCGCCTCCATGAGGGCGATGTCCTCTTCAAAACGCCGCTGCAGGTAGCGCGCGATGAGCGCGTCCTTGTTGGGGAAGTATTGGTAGAGCGTGCCCACGCTCACGCCCGCCCGTTTGGCGACGGCCGCGGCCGTGCCCGCGAGGCCCCGGCCCGCTTCGGCACTGGCCTCGAAGACCTCGCTCGACGCTTGCTCGATCGCCTTGGCCGTTGCGCGCGAACGGGCCTGCTTCGGTGTTTTCACCGCACCTTTGCGCGAGCCGTTTTCCTTCTTCACGCCCCAAAGATAGAAGATCGGACCGGTAGGTGCGCTAACTCGTTGAAAGCGCGTTCTTTTTCCGCCCTACGAAAGCGAATCGAAGTCGCGCGAAACGGGCCTAGCTTCTCTCTGAGGAGAACACGCAATGGCCTACGACGATCTTTCCGTACGCGACGCCTTTTCCGCCTTCATGAAGCGAAACGGGTTTTCCGAGGGCGAATACTCCGACCCGCTGGTCTGGATTCCGATGGGACCGGTGAAGCTGCCGATTCCCAACACCCGCGGACGGCAAGCCGTGGTTCGTATGCACGATCTCCATCATATCGCCACCGGCTACGACACCGATCATGTCGGCGAAGCGGAGATCGGCGCCTTTGAACTTGCCGCCGGATGCACCCGCTTCGAAGCCTATCTGTACAACGCGATGGCCGTCGCACTCGGTCTCGTGCTCGCGCCGCGACGCGTTCTCGCGGCCTACCGCCGCGGACGCGCCGCCCGAACCCTCTATCGCGCCCCCCTTTCGAACGCGGCCCTCGACGCGATGAGCGTCCGCGAGCTTCGCGCCCACCTTCGCATCGCATAGCGGCTAGCCCGCGCCCTTCCTTTGCGGGTGAACCCGGCCAGCAGAGGCCGTACGCTTACGACCGTGGAGCTCGAGCCGCCCCATCTGCTGATCGAAGAGCACTTCGTCGACGCGCCCGACGCGTTGATGCGCGCACTCCTGGACGAACTCCCTTGGGAAGGATCGATGGCGGCGCGCCGCACCGCCTCCTTCGGCGTTCCGTACAACTACGCTCAGATGGTCTACCCGGCCGCTCCCTTTCCGCCGCGCCTCGAAGCCGTGCGCCAGCGTCTCGTCGAACGCTTCCGCGTTCGCTTCAACAACTGCTTGCTCAACCACTACCCGGACGGGCGAAGCAAGATGGGCTTTCACTCGGACGACACCTCCGACCTCGAGCTTGGCAGTGGCGTCGCCATCGTCTCGTTGGGTTACGCCCGACCACTTCGCTTTCGCGGGCGCGAGCAGCCCGATGAACGGCGCAGTTTTCTTCTTCGCTCGGGCTCCGTGCTCTACATGACGGCGGCCGTGCAGTCGTATTGGGCCCACGCGATCAAACGCGCGCGCTATGCCGAAGATCGCATCAGCCTCACGTGGCGCGCGTTTCGAGCTAGAACGGCCTAACGCGGACATGCGCCGCAAGCTCCAGCGTGCGTGAGTGGCGATCTCGACCACCGACCCTAGTTCTGCTCCATGAGCGTACCGGCCAACGCTAAGCGCCCCAGCGTCCGTACCGTCGCCGTCGCCGCCCTCAGCGCGGCCCTGGCGCTCCTGGTTCTCGACCTCGTATTCCTCGGCGTCGTGGCCAAGCCCTTCTTTGACGAAGCCCTCGGCCCGCTGCGTCGCTCGCCAGTGCACTGGCCCGCGGCGTTGCTCTTCTACGGGATGTACGTGAGCGCCGTGACGCTCCATGCGGTATTGCCCGCAGAGTCGACGCGGGTGGCCTTTCGCCGAGGGGCTGGCCTGGGGTTTGTCGCCTACGCCACCTACGAGCTCACGAACTGGGCCGTACTTGCGAACTGGCCGGCAAAGCTCGTTCCCGTCGACATCGCTTGGGGCGTGGTGCTCACCGCACTTGTGGCCGCAGCGAGTCACGCCAGCGCGACGCGATGGGGCACGAAATGAGCATTCCACTCGCATCCGGTCTGGCGCTTTGGACCTTTGTCACACTCGTCTGGCTTCTGAGCGTCGTGAAGAAGGACGTCAGCATCATCGATCCCTGTTGGGCGCCGCTCTTTCTGCTGGTCAGCGTCGTCGCCTCGACGATCGGCGGCTGGACCGCCGAGAAGCTCCTGCTCACCGCCCTCGTCGGACTTTGGGCCCTTCGCCTCGGGACGCACCTTGCGGTGCGCGCGTGGGGTAAAGACGAAGACTTTCGCTACGAAGCGTTTCGCCGCCGCTTTGGACCCAAGCGCTATTGGTGGTTCAGCTACTTCCAGGTGTTCCTGCTGCAGGGCGCCCTCGCCTTCATCATCTCGGCGCCCCTGCAGCTCGCGGGCTCGGACTCGGGCTCGGGAACGCTCGGTGTATTCGACATCATCGGGGCAGTCGTCTTTGCCATCGGCTTCTACTTCGAGGCGAGGGCCGACTGGGAGCTCACCCGCTTCAAGGCCGATCCCTCCAATGAAGGAAAGCTGCTGACCACGGGCCTCTGGGCGCGAAGTCGCCACCCGAACTACTTCGGCAACGCCGTGCTCTGGTGGGGCCTATGGTGTTGCGTGCTCGATCAACCTTGGGGCTGGGCGACGGTCTTTGCCCCCGCCCTCATGACCTTTCTGCTGCTACGGGTCTCGGGGGTCTCGCTCCTCGAGCGACACATGAAGAAGAAGCCTGCCTTCGACGCCTACGCCCGTGAAACGCCTGCTTTCTTCCCAAAAATCTGAAACGCGCGCGCCGCCGGTTTCCCACCTGACGCCAAGCGATCGCGAGCAAGCCATCAACGCGCTCGAAGCGTGGCTGGGCATTCGAGCTGCGGTCGCCGGCGGCCAGCCGCCAACGCCGCCGACGCCGCGCATCTTGCTACCCCGGGCTCAGCGGCCGATGAGTTCGTCGAGCCGCTCGCGTCGCGTAAGGTCCACCTCCAGCAGCGCGGCGCCCGTACGAACGAAGGGCCGATAGCGCGAACCTGCGGGCAGTACGGCAGCAAAGAATCCATCGGCGTCCAGGGGCACGGCCGCAAACACACCCATGCTCTCGCTCGCCCAGGCCGTGTCTTCGGGGTACACGCGGCCGCCCACCAAAAAGCGACCTTCTTGAAGCGGGCGGGGCGTGGTCGGCGCGTTCGCCGCGAGCGCACCGCTTCGCAGCGCTCCATCGGGCGCGATCCACTGGAGCAGCAGGCCGGCGCCATAGCTCTCGCCGCCGATGTCGCCGCCGCTTGGCAAACGCAGCGAGAGCACGAAGGCTCCATCCGTGAAGGTGAGCGCGCCCAAGCTGAGCTGCGCCGAGGACGGGCAGGGGACAGCCTCGCTGAACTCACGCGTACCGGCCGTGTTCCAGCGAAAGAGCCCGAGATGCTCGCCGGCTGCGCCGATCGCGGAGCCCGCGTCGATGGCGGCCACGAGCACGTTGCCTTCGGCGTCGAAGGCGCCGTCCATCGTCGGCGAGCCGGCGTAAAATACGTCGTCAAAGACAACGGCGCCGTCCGCACTCACGCGACGAACAAACACGCCAGATTCGGTGTGGCCGAAATCATCGCCCGGCCGGGCAACGCCGCCGACCGCCAGACCGCCGAAGGGCCCGATCGCGCTCCAAAGAATGCTCGTCGCCGAATCGACGCCGGCGACGTTCGTGACCGATCCGTCGTCCGCGTCCAATGTGAAGACGCCCAAGCCCGCGGGCGAACGAACGTCGTCGAGCGTCGTCACGCCGCGGACCTGTACGCCGATATCGCCGCTCGCAAGCACCGCCAGCGCCTCGGGCCGGGCGCGCGGAAGCACCCGTGCCCACGCGAACTCGGTACCGACGAATCGGCCCAACGCTTGCTCGAAGTTGCCCGGGCTTCCCATCCCCACGCTGCTGCCGTCTGGCAGTTCCCACACGGTGATCTCGCCGCCCACGGCACTCACGACTTCGCCGTCCACGACGCCGAGCGCGACCGTCTGAATGCCGGGCCCAAGGCCGGTGGCCGCGGCTCGCAGAAAGGGCGTCGGCACGGCCTCAAAGCGCAGCGTGCTCGTCGGACCTTCTACCGTCAGCGTGCATACGCCCCCGTCGAGGTTGTCGGGCGTTTGGCAGGGCTCAAGGGTCGCTCCCTGCTCCGGCGAAGCGACGACAACACCGGCCGGCATCGTGAAGCGCAGGACCAGCCGATCGCCGACCTTGCCGTTGTACGTGCAGGACGGCGCGGCGCAGCGAAAGTCACGGTCTTCGAAGCGCACTTCGGCACCCTCCGGAAAGCCGACGAGCTCCACGTTGACCACCGCATCTTCCAGGCCGCCCAAGGCACCGTCGCTCGGTCGTCGGGTTGCAAGGACGTATTGAAAGCCATCCGAAATCGCGACGCGTCCGCCCGGTCCGAAGGTCATCTTCGGGTGCACGATGACGGGCGTTCCCACCTGGAGCGGGCTGTCGGCGCCAAGCGAGAACTCGAAGCCGCCACCCCAGTGCGCGTCGATCGCTTCCGCGTAGTGCACGAGCGACCCATCCGCCTCGACCCGCGCAAGAGCGAGACCCATGCGGTTGGCCGAGTACGCGATCGTCGGCTCGCCGTTCGGCGACACGGCCAGCAGCGTGTCGAAGAAGCTCTCCCGCTCGCGCTCGCTCACGCTGAGCTCCCAACGCTCGGGCTCGCTGCCGTCGCCGGCGTAGCGTTCGAGGTACGTGAGCCGCGGCGTCGGACGCGGGTCGAGGGATGAAGGCTGCTCGTTTCGCGTGACGAGCACCCGACCTTCGTCGTCGCGAACGCGCGCTCCGAAGGCGACGTCGTCGGGCAGGTCGAGCGCCTCGAACGCGCCGTCCCGTTCGACGTAGAGCGTGCCACCACCCTCGGCAACAAAGGCGCGTACGAGAAACAAGCCGCGCGGACTCATGAACACTTCGTAGCGATTGCCCGCAGGCAGCGGCGGCACCGCTTCAGCCATCGGCTCGCCGCGCGAAAGGACAAAGCGAAGGAGCGCCGTACCGGTGAAGTAGCCCGCGCGAACGGTGCCCTCCGAATCGAGCACGAGATCCACGACTTCGCCGGCGGCGCCAGTCGTGCCCGGCAGTTCGACGACCTCCGACGGCGCCCCCTCAACGCGCCGAACGTAGACGCCCGCCTGCGTCGCGCTGGCCGTGTAGCGCTGCAGGAAGTGCTCGGACCCGTCCGCCGCGATGAGGTAGTCGTCCGGCTCAAGCAGTCCCGCCACCAAGGTGAGATCTCGCTCCATCGGGCAGTGGTCCGGCCCTTCGACCAATCCGCGATGCAGGTAGGGCGGTTCAGGATCGTTCGGGCTCGCAAAGGCGCGCAGGTTGCCGTCCGGGTCGAAGGCGGCAACGCGGTAGAGGGACGGCGGGCTATTGCCGACAACGCGGTAGAGCGCCGACCCCGAAGGCATCAAGCCGGTGGGACAGCGCGCGAGACCATCAAACATAAAGGACTGGCTGGGCGCGTCGCGCCCGGCCTGCGTGACGTCGATCACGAGGCGCTCGCCCCGCACCAGTTCGCGCACCTCCCAGGTGTCCACCAAGGCACCAAAGATCGTGGGGTTCACGATCTCGAAGCGTCCGCCACCGATGCCCCGAATGAGTCGGATCGAACGCCCTTCGGCGATGTCCTCGGGCCGCACGGGCTGAAGCACGCCGCCGCCGGGAAAGGTGGCGAGGTCGAGCAAGATGCCGTCGTCGTCCGAAATCATGTCGCCGCCTGGAATCGGGAACCCGTAGATGCGCCGAAAGTCGCCGGCGGAAAGCACGTGCAACACGCGCGAATCCACCGTGCCGATCATCAGATCGGCTCCGGGCTCCGTTTGCCAGAAGCCCATCAAGTCCCCGATCGTCGCCCGTCCCGGGTTGACCGTTCCCCCACCGCCGCCGCCGCAGGCGAGCAAAGCGGCGAATACCCATAGGTTTCCCACCCTCACGCTGGCAGTCTAACCCACTCGGAGGAGCCGCACGAACTTCAGCCCTTACTCCGTAGCAAGCACATCATCGGCCGCGAGGCCGTAGGTCGCTTCGGCACGCGCCTGGGCCCCTTCGCCGGAGACGAGCAGGGCCTCCAGATCGTAGAGGCGCAGCGAACCGTCCCAGCTCGCACTCGCAAGTTGACCGTCCGGCGCGAAGCCCAGCCAGCTGATGCGGTCGTCGGCGCCTTCGATTCGCGCCACCTCCTCGCGGCTCCGCGCCGACCAGATGCGAACGCTGCCGCTGCGTAGTCCGAGCGCAAGCCACTCGCCTTCGGGCGCGAAGACCAGGGCATCGACGGGTTCGCTGAGCGCTTCGCGCCAGTCTCCGTCGGGGCCACGCACTTCGAAGCCGTCGCGGTAGGCGATCGCCGTGTGAGCTGCGTGCGTTGCCACGAGACGCGCAAAGGGCGCCTCACCCATCGGCTCGCGCGCAGCCTGCGGGCGCACGGGCTGAATCCACAGGCTGCCGCTGCGATCGAGCAGCAGCGCGTCGCCCTCGCGTTCCGCGACATCGAGGACGCGGGGGATCGCCCACGACTCAATCGCGTCTCCCCGAACGATCGCCATGCGCTCGCCATAGCCCACGGCCACGATCGCACCGGAGCGATGGCGCATCACGCGCCGCACCGATCCGACGGCGGGATCGCGGCGAACTTCCGACCAATCGACGCCTTCGACGATCGCGAGTCCCTCTTCGTCCGCGACGGCGGCGACGAGGCGTGCTTCGTCCGCCACCACGCCCTTGATCACCGCGCTGCTCACGCGGACGTCCGCAAGCCGTTCACCGCTCTCGACGGAGCGGAGCGAAAGCACACCGTCGCCGCGCGCGAGCGCTACGAAGCGCCCCGAGGGCGCAAAACTGGCCCCCGCCAAGCCCGCTTCCACCCGGTGCAGCGCTGGCCGTAGATGCTCGGGCAGGACCCAACGCCACGCCCGCGATCCGTCGAAGGTCGTGAGCTCCGCGCCCTCGGTGTAGTAGTCGCGCCCCGCGCGCTGCGGCAGGTGAAGTAGAAGCTCCGGCGTTCGAATGTCCACCACGGTGGGCACGCCGCCTTCGGGCAGCACGATCAGACGATGCGCATCGATGAACGTCAGCCGACCGATCGGGCGGGATGCCACAGACGTGAGCGATTCGATCGCCCCCGATGCGCGGTCAACGATCGCCAGCTTTCCGCCGACGTTGCCGATGGCGATCCGTCGATCGTCCGGATCAAAGGCCATCGCGAAGGAAGGAAGCGCTTGCTCTCCGAAAGGCAGCGGCGTCACCGCCGTTTTGCCCGTCGACGTGTTCTGCACGCGCAGCCGCCCGGGCGAACACGCCGCCGCGACGAAGCGATTGCCCAGCGCCATCGCGTGAAGCGGTTCGCCAGGACAGGGACGGAAAAACTCCGCCTCGCCGTCTTCGTTGAGAAAGCGGCTGTGCGTGTGAAAGGACGCACCAATGCGCCGGCCGTCCGGCGACACAAGCAAATGACGCGGCTCATACTCGGCGCGAAAACGTGCTCGTTCTTCGCCCGTTTGGCGCGCGCGCACGCTGACGTGGTCGGTTCCGTGGAGCACGACGTGGTCTCGGCCCAGGACGCCCGTGGACGCTTCGAAGTTCACGCGCCAGGCGAGGCTGTCGCCGCGCCAAAGGGCCACGCTCTCGGACTCGAAACACAAGTACGCGCCCGGGCCTTGAACAACCCGTTCGCACCCTTGGGACACGGTCGCGCGCACCGAACGCGCCCTGGGGTGCGCGTAGACGCTCGCCAGCACGCCCCGTGCGCGCACCGATTCGCGACGGCGAAGGGCCTCGGCGGCGAGCACCTCCGCTTCCGCCAGCGCGCCAAGCCGCTGGGCACGTACGGCTTGGCCTTCAAGGGCAAGCACCAGCGCCTGGTCCGTGCGCGCGAGCTCGTCGCGGGCCGCTCGCTCTGCCTGTCGTGCCGCGAACTCGGCGCGCACGGCCCGACTGCGTTCGGCGAGCACGCCGCGGTACGAAGCCCCAAGGCCGACGAGCCCTGCCAGGAGCGCAACGAACACGAGCATAAGGGGAACGCGCCGCCGGCGCGCCCAGCGAAGAAACGCCTCGCGCGGCGAATCCGGATGCGCCTCGACGGCGCGCCCGTCGAGAAAGCGCTCGAGTTCGTCCGCAAGGTCACCCACGCTGGCGTAGCGCGTCTCGGCGCGAGGGGCCGAAGCCCGCTCGGCGATCGCCCGAAGGGCCGGTACGTCGCGTATGCGGAGCAGCTCGCCCACCATCACGCCGAGCGAGTAGACGTCCGCCTGCTCGCTCGGGGGCGCGCCCTCGAGCTGCTCCGGCGCTGCGTAGCCCGGCGTGCCGACGGCACGCAAATCCGGCGGCTCGACCCCGTCCACCGGTGCCTTGAGCCCCGCAAGACCCCAGTCTACGATCTGCACTTCGCCAAAGGCGCCGACCATCACGTTGGCGGGTTTGAGATCGCGGTGCACGATGCCGCGGCTGTGCGCAAAGGCGACGCCTCGACATACGCTCGTCAGCACGCGCAGGAGCGCCGGAAGCGTGGCGTCCTCGTCGGCGACGACCTCGCTGAAGGCCCGTCCGCGAACGAGACGCATCGTGTAGTAGGCGTGGCCGCTCTCGGCCTGGCCCGCATCATAAATCGGGACGACGGCCGGATGCTCGAGGCGCGCTGTCACCCACGCTTCCCAGGAGAGAAGCTGCGCACGCCGCGCGTGGGGGACCGCAAGGCGCAAGCGCTTGTAGGCAACGTCCCGCCCAAGCTGCCGGTCGTGAACGATGTGCACGGTCCCAACGCCGCCCTTTCCCAGCACATCGCACCACTCGTAGCGCATCGGAAACTCCGTCGTGTCCTCGGGCTTCGAAGCCGCGTCGCCGATCGTCGACCACCCGCCTTGGGACGTGCGAAGTGCCGACCAAGGGTCGGGCGTCAGCTCCTCGTCGTCCGGCAACGCGCGATCCATCTAGAGCTCATCCCCGCCTGTATTCACCGGAAAGCGCTCCGGGCCTTAGGTGCGATCTTCAAGGGCGTCGCCATGTTCGAGCATGAGCTGTACGTTGCCAACGCCATCGGACCGGATTAAATCCGCGCGAACCTCCGCGTCCTTGAGTTTGCCGCGCAAGCGTCGGAGCGACGTGTCCCAGCGCTGGCGCAGCTCCACATCCGTGCGTTCGGCGGCGTCGTCCCACACTTCACGGGCGACCGTCAGCCAGGGTACCGGCCCGCCAAAGGCAGCCAGCTCGGAAACGATGCGCGCGCCCACGCCGCCGATCGAGAGTGTTCGATGGCCGCTGCGATGAAGCGCGATGCCGTCGTAGTAGGTGACCAAGCGAAGGGCGCCAAAGGCGCCGATCGGTTGCTGCGTGGAGGGAACGCCGGCCTGCGCCACGTCGAGCGTCTCAAAGGAGAAGCGCGTGCCCCCCACGTCTACGCTCATGCCGCCTTCGATCGACGTCGGTTTGCCACCGAGGGCGATGCGCCAGCCCTCGCCGTAGGACCACACATGGCAGGGTGCTTCGCGCTCAAAGCGCCCGACAATGCGGGGCGCCTCACCACCGTAGAGGCTGGCTTCAGGTCCAAGCCGCCGCTGGCCAAGGCCTTCGGCCCGAACCGTGAGCACCTCCATGGGCAGATGCACACCCACCACGCGAAGCAGGACGCCCGGCGCGAGCCCCACCTCCACGCCCGCCGCCAGCTCAACCTCGCGCGAGGGCGCGCCCTCGACCATCAGCAATCGCCGAAGGGCGAGGAGCACGAAGCGCCCCCGCCGAAGGCTGACGAGCGCATGGGCCTCGCTCACCTGAGGATTGTCGATCAGCAGTCGGGCGCCCTGAACGCGCCCCACAATGTCGCCGGCGTGCAGACGTAGGCGCGCGCCTCGATGCTGCACCTCAACGCTCGCGGCATCGCTCATAGGGTTGGCTGTCCTTTGCGCATCAGCACGCAGTTCGACGGACGCAACACCACTCCCATGGATGCACTATACGTCAGCGAAGGGCGGAGTCCGTAGTGTTGGGCCACGTCTTACGCGCGTCTGACGCCGATCTGACATCGCTGTCCGATACGCGTCCGAACGCGGCACGCGCCACGCCGCTAGCGTGAAGCATGCCCCGAACCCTGCTTTTCTTCCTCGTACTAAGCGCTTGCGGCGACGATTCGTCGCCCGCCCTCGACGCCTCGGCGGACGCTCCGATCGATTCGCCCGTGCAGCCGGACTCGGCCATCGACGCCGCCGTTGATGTTGCCAGCGACGGTTCGCGCGATGGGGCAGCAACGGACGGCATGCCCGACACCGCACCGGACGTGGCGCCCGCCGTTCCGGAACTCTTCATCGACGGCCACGATACGGACGTCTTTGTCGAAGACGCGTCGATCGATCTCACCGGCACGGCTGTCCATCCCGTCGGTATCGAATCGATACGGGTCAACGGCATGCTCGTCGAAAGCGACGACGACTTCCGGACCTGGCGATTCGAACAGGCCCTTGCGTGGGGTGCAAACTCCTTGGATGTTGAGGCCTTCGGGCTTGACGGTGGGCGCGCTACCCGCACGCTGAACATCGAGCGGCGCATCAGTCTCGGTTGGGTCATCGCCGCGTCCGTTGACGAGGACGCTCGCGAAGTCTACGCCCTAACGCAGCGGACAGCGCTTCCGCGCACCTTGCTTCGCATCGGCCTGGACGACGGCGTTCGAATACCGCTCCTTCAGGGCGCAGACGCGGAAGCCGTCTTCGACTCGAGCGTGCGGGACATCGTGTGGGACGCGAGCAGCCGAAGACTCTTTGTCCTGCGGCAGCGAAACGTGATCGCCGTGCCCATCGCTGAAGACGGGACCGTCGGCGAATCGGTGGAGTTTTCCCCGGATGCGCCCGACGTCGTTCGCATTCGCAACGGCAACACGATGGTGCTCGACACGGCGCGCCGCCAACTCCTGGTGCACGACCTCGGCGCGTCCGCGATCGTCGCCGTGAACCTCGGCACGGGCGCTCGCACCCTCGTCAGCAGTGCCGCTAGCGCCGGCCCCGCCATGCTCGACCATGACCTGCGCTTGGCCGTGGCGGGCGATCGGATCGTCGCCACGGGCTTTCGCGTTCGCGCGATCTCCGCCGTCTACGCGATCGACATCGCCACCGGCGCGCGCGCGGTCCTTTCCGACAACACCGGCATCGACTTTGGCGACCCGCTGTTTCTCGACCGGCCCCGATGCCCGGTCGTGGTGCCGGATGGCAGTGAAGCGTACGTCTTCGATCGAGGCGACGTGCTCGCCGTCGATCTGAACACGGGCGTTCGGCGCGCCATCACGGTCGATCCGGTCTACGCGGAGTTCGACGCCTTCTTCGCCGACGCTTCGGTTGTGGCCTTCGACGACTCGTTTCGGCGGCTTGTGGCCTTCGAGCGTGCGACTCCTTCACTGCGCATCGTATCCGGAAATCGATTCCCCCGCGATGCTGGCGTTGACCTACAGGGCGTGGATGCACCAACGCTCGTGCTTTTGGCCGATACGTTTTATGCGGGCGAAGGCGCGGACACGACCAACCTCTTCTCGCTCCGCGATGAAGCCCGCACAACGGTGATCGAAGCGCAGGACTCGAGCTGGGTCCTGGCCCCGCAGGCGCCGCGAAACAGGCTGGTCGCGTTCGAGGACGGCGACACGGAGGGGCGGCTCTTCATCGTCGACGGCGCGACGGGCGAATCGACACGGCTTGCGAGCTTCGACGAGGGCATGTCCCCTGAGACGCTCGCGGCCACACCGAGTGAAGACGCGGCCTACGGCTTCAACGAAGAGGCGATCTGGCGCTTTGACCTGAGCTCCGGCGAGCGCGTTGCCCTGCCGCTGACGGGCCTTCCCACGGACGGCGGGTTCGTCTCCGTGGCCCCCAGCGACGACGACGTCTTCGTCGTGTACGGAAGCTTCATCGACGACACGGCCACCGTTCACCAACGGGTCGACGACGCATTCGTGGAGGTGTCGGGACGGGACGACTCCGGTCCCTCGCTCGTCGACGCCGTCGGCGCAGCTTGGACCGAAGACGGCGTTGTCGTTCTCTGCAATGCGGGGCTCGTGCGAATCAACATGGACGGCACGCGCGAGCTCCTCTCGTCAACGGAATCGCTTCGGCTCGATGGGGTGTTTTCCGACGGCGCATCCACCTATGCGCGAGCCCTCGACGGTCAGCAGCTGTACCGTCTTAGGGCAGACGGCACGCGCCTGGGGCTTTTCGACCTCGGGCGGACCGACACGTGAGATCGGTGCATGGCCCGGTTCCCCCATCGACCTGGGCACGGTCCCTCCTTCCGTTCATGCTCGCGTGCGCGACGGTGCCCCAGCGCACGGACGAAACCACACCGGGAGCGCGCAGCGACAGCGAGCGCGCTCCCGTCGCCGCCGAACGAGAGCCGCCAAACGACGCGCCAAACACCGTGCGAAGGCCCACCCGCTGTCCGACCTTCCCCACCCTCGATGACGCCATGCACGCGATCGATCAGGAGTGCACGGACTGCGAGCGTCCGCGGGTGATTCGCGAGCAAGAGGACGGCGGCGTCTACGCCGCCGCCCTGGCCTTCACTGCCCCAGGAGACACGGAAACAACGCTGCACGCTCTGCTCCGGGTCGATGGACGCTGGTATGTGCGTGAGACTCCCTTCGCGAGCTACCTCGACGGCGCCAGCTCGTTCACCTCCGAGAGCGGCGAAGTGCACGACCTTCGGCTCCACGACGAGGGAGTGCTGCTTATTCACTACGAGCTCGTGGAGAACGACAGCAACCGGGAGGATCGAGCCTCGGACGACGAGCCTCTCGAGGAATCCCGGCTCTCCCGCGAGGGGCTTTCGATTCTTCGACTTGCCGACGGCTGCCTCGAAGAAGTGGCAAAGGCGTCCGTCGCCGAGAGCCTCTGGGTGCGGGAGGGCAACGAGGAGGAAACGTCGTCGTGCCACGTCGCCTATCAGGTCGTAGGCCGGAGCCTCTCGTTGACCGACGCCACCGGCGACGCGACCTGCCTCTCGCACATTGACGGTTCGCAGACGTTCGTCTTTTGAACCTCGCTCCGCCTTCCAAGCCTCTGTCTTCGAATACGGCTCAGAAGCTGCCGCGGAGCCCGATCGTACCGAGGCCAACGGTGGCGTCCACCCGGCTCCTTCCGCGATCGACGATCGCCCACACCAGTCCCGCGGCGGCCACCGCGCCGCCGGCGATCAAGAGCACGTTCGCCACCGTCGCCCGGTCCGAGGCGTCGGCGGCGGGCCCCACGGCGCTCGCGTGATCGGGCGCGTCGCGCGCTTCGTCGATGGAACTTCCGGCCAGAATCGCGAACACGGCGCCGACCCCCGCCGCGGCGGCACCGGCGCCAAACACGATCCAAGGCACGGCGCTCGGCGATCGCGGCGGCTCCGGGGGCTCCGGTTCGACGGGCTCAACCTCGGGCTCCGGTTCCACCGTTGCGGCTTCGGCTTCCGCAAGACGGGTAAGGTTTGCTTCAAGCACGGCGATGCGCGCCTCCACCCGTGTACGCTGGTCCGAATCGGGCTCGAGCTCAAGAAAGAGCTCGTACTCCGCTTTCGCACGCTCCCAGCGACCGAGTTCCTGCAGCGCCAGCGCCAGGTTGTAGTGCAGCGGCGGCACGTCATGAAGCCGAATCGCCTCCTCGAGCAAGAACACCGAACGCTGAAAGCCGCCGTCCCGGTACGCATCGCGCGCCCGCTCAAAGAGGACTAGCGCCTGCTCTTCGGACGAAGGTTCATCCTGCGCGGCGAGCGAGCCCGTAAGCGAAAAGCACAGCAAAGCGAGGAAGAGCGAGCGCACAGTCCATCGTACCATCTTCATAGGCTCCGAACGCGTTCAGTCGAAAAGGTCAAAGCCGCGCATCTTCGTTGGCGGGGTGTTCATACGAGGCCGCATCCGGGAGCCGGCCCGCATTCGGGCCGCAGGCGGCGGCTCAACCGCGTCAATGTCCGGTGACGGTTCAGCGAGCTCCTGAACGCGCG
>JBCCRV010000025.1:0-20868 GCA_039201085.1 Myxococcota bacterium
CGAGCTTCCGATCGTCGACCCGCCCCTCACGATCGAGGTGCTCGAGACGCAGCTCCGCGCCGATATCACGGCGAACGGCCTCGAGCGCGGCGAGATCTCCGGCACGATCAGCGTTCCCTTCCTGACGGCTGCGATTGCTGGCGGCGACGACTGCACGATGGATGCGCAGTGCATCAGCGGCGGCGGCTGCGGCGACGACATGACCTGCAACCCCTCCTCGCTGCTTGACGGCGTGGGCGTGGGCGCGGACCTCGTTGGCGGCGTCCTCGAGCAGACGGCCGACTCGGACCTCGACGCTCCCGGCGACTGCCTTGCGATCTCGCTGGCCCTTACCTTCGAGGGTGTCGACGCGACGCGAGGCGCCGACATCTAGGTCTCGACCTTCGTTGAGAAGCGTCGGCCCCTCGGGGTTGGCGCTTTTTGCGTTTTAGGGCTCCCGCCAGCGGGATGTGTCGAGCGGTGTGGTCTGAATCGATCGCGCAGCCGAAACCCCGGGATGTAAGGGCACGGCTGGGGCCTTCCGCCCGGCTTTGCGAAGACCCTAAGGGGCCTCAGTCGTTGATTCGCTCGCCGTGGACAGGCATGCTGTGCCTACGATGGGCTTGATTCAGCCATCCGGGCTCGGCGAAACACGCGCGATCCCTTTCGGTAAGTATCTTCTGCTCGATCGCATTGCGGTGGGCGGCATGGCCGAGGTGTTTCTCGCCAAGTCTTTTGGCATCGAAGGATTCGAGAAGATCATCGCCGTCAAACGAATCCTCCCGACGATGGCGGAGGACGAGGACTTCATCGAGATGTTCATCGATGAAGCGAAGATCGCCGGCCACCTCAACCACGCGAACATCGTTCCGATCTACGAGCTCGGAAAAATCGGTGAGAGCCACTACATCGCGATGGAGTACATCTGGGGCAAGGACCTGCTTCAGATCATGAACCGCTTCCGAAAGCTCCGGAAGCGAATGCCAGCGGCGATGGTTGCGTTCATCGCTGGCCGCATGTGCGAAGCCCTCGACTACGCGCACAACAAACGCGATCGTTCGGGCACACCGCTTCGCCTCATCCACCGCGACATCTCTCCGCAGAACATTCTCGTGAGCTACGAGGGCGCGGTGAAGCTGATCGACTTTGGTATCGCGAAGGCCGCCTCGCGAACGACGACAACCCAGGCCGGTGTGCTCAAAGGCAAGTTC
This sequence comes from Myxococcota bacterium, assembly GCA_039201085.1. Lineage (GTDB taxonomy): Bacteria > Myxococcota_A > Polyangia > Polyangiales > Houyiibacteriaceae > JBCCRV01. The sequence continues at coordinate 1,191 of JBCCRV010000025.1, forward strand.
GGCTACATGAGCCCGGAGCAGGTCCGTGGCCTTCCGATCGACCATCGCTCCGACGTGTTCGCTGTCGGCACGTGCATGTACGAGATGCTCACGGCGGACCGCTTGTTTGTGGGTGAAAGCGATTTCTCCACGCTAGAAAAGGTACGGCACGCGTCGGCGCGGCCACCCTCGGAGCTCATCCCCGACCTCCCCAAGGAGTTTGAGGACATCGTCATGAAGGCGCTCGCACGCAACGCCGATGACCGTTGGTCGACGGCGGGCGAGCTGCATGAGGCGCTTCAGCGTTTTGCAGTGACCCAGCGTCCGACCTTCACGACCTCGAAGCTTGCCGCCTGGATGGCGTCGGCGTTCACCGACGAGGTCGCAAAGGAAAAGGCGCGCCTGGACGGTTATGCCGCGATTGCTCGCCCGGCATCGCCGGTGCCGGCCCGAGCGACGGGCCCGAAGTTAGCGGCGCCGCCACCGTCGCCGGATCCGGCCGCCCTCGACGCGTTTGATGAGCTCGAAGGCGAATCGACGATGATCAGCGCGTCGCCCTTCGAAATGCTTCAAGAGCTCGAAGCACAGAAGGCCAACGTTCCAGACGAAATCGAAGCCGAACCGACGCAGATCTTCTTTTCGGCGGACGACCTCGAAGAGATCGAGCCGACGCCGGCGCCATGGCAGCCACCCGCGCCGGGCGTGGGTCGTTCGTCCGCCCCAGTGGCGGGGCGTCCTACCGCACCGGTAGACATCAGCGCGGGGCCGCCGCCGCCGCTTGTGTCGCCCAGCCTTGGGCCAGCGCCGAACACGGGAGCTCCGCCTTCAGCCTTCGACATGCCGCCCGGTCCACCGCCGCAGCTTCAGCCCTTGGGTGCGGTGGGTCAGCTTTCAACGGTGGAGATCGCTCGACCGGACGGCCTGGGCGCCGCGCCCACCGTTGCGCCCGCCGCTCAGCCAGCGCGCATACCGCCAAGGGTTCTCATCGCGGCCGTTACGCTTCTCGTCGCGCTTCTCGGTGCGGTGGTGTTTGCCCTTTCCGGCTCGGATGCGGGAACGATCGAGATTCGTACGGTCCCGAACACCGTGGCGGCGGCCGTCACGATCGACGGCGTCGCGCGGGGAACGACGCCCGTTCGCATCGAAGGCATCCCGACAGGTCAACGCGTCGTTCGCCTGCAGGCGGAAGGCTACGACGCCTGGGAAGAGCCCGTCACGGTTACGGAGGGCGGCATTTCCACCCTGTCCGTCGCCCTCGTGGCGGCGGCGGCCGAGCCCGAACCGCCGGCCCAGCCGCAGGCCGCTCAAGCCCCGGCGCAGCAGCCCGAGCCCGAGGTGGTCGTCGCCCCGTCTCCGGAGGCCGAGCCAGCACCCGAGCCCGAGCCCGAGCCCGCACCCGCACCGACGGCCGAAGATCCGCCGGTGCGTGCGCCTGTGGCCCGACGCGATCCGCCGGCCGAACGTCCCACGATGCGAGAACCGTCGACCATGCGGGTCGTCGAGCGCGAGCCGGAGCGAACCTCCATCATGCGCATCGAGCGCACGGACGGGCCACCGGCGATGCGGGCGAGCGGTCGCGGAACCCTTGTCATCAACACCATCCCATGGGCCGAGCTCTACGTGGATGGCCGGGCCACGGGCCGAAACACGCCGATTCGCAACTACCGCATTCCCGCCGGGTCGCACCGAATCGGTCTGCGAACGCAGGACGGCACGATGCACAACTTGACGGTGGATGTGCCCGCCGGCGAGACGGTGCGCATCATGCGCCGCTTCCAGTAAGCACCGGCGCCACCGCGCGGCTCGCTACAGCTCGCTGAGCCGTTGCTGGAGTCGCGCGTCGGCTTCTTCCCTTGCTGCCGTGTAGGCCGGCGAACGCCGCAGGCTTTGCTGCAGTTCGCCCTCTTCACCGATCGAATTGCCGCGCACGACCATCGCGTGCAGGGCCCCCAGTGCATCGCCGTGAACAAGCGTGTGGAGCGGGGCGTGTCCAGGCCAAAAGCTGGCGTCGTCCGTGTTCCATACGAGCATGTTCGCGAGCGCGCCGGCTTCGAGCACGCCGGCGCGAAAGGCCGGGTGCAGGGCACCTGGGATGTGCCAAACGCGGCTCAGCAGATCCGAGGCTTGAAGCGCGCCATCGTATGCTTCGGTGCGCACCCTCCAGAGTTCGGCGGCGCTCAGCGTTCCCTGGATGAAGCGTGCGTGCGCGTCGCTCCCAGCCACCTCAAAGGCGTGGCGTCGACTGAGCGAACGGAGTTCCTTGAGCAGGTTGTGCGAATCGTTCGACGCGACGGCGTCCGTTGCGACGCACCAGCGAACGCCCGCCGCATCCCAGGGCTGGGTAGGCGCCGGAAACGCAAAAACCGTTTGCGCCATCGGGCACGAGACCAGCGTTTGTTGGTCGCCCATGCGCCGGAGGTCGTCGCCGCTTAGGTAGAGACCATGCGCGTACACGCCCGGCGCTTCGAAGGCGCCAAGCTCGTCGAGCCATTCGGCCGGCGTGCATCCGTGGCGTACGCGAGCGCGCTCAACTTCCTCCACCGACTGAGCAAGATGGGCGTGAATCGGCTGCTGCGTTTCCTTCGCGCGGGCGATGACCTCACGAAAGAGCCGGGCGCTTACCGTGTCCGTTGCGTGGGCACCGTACGCCGCGTAGATGCCGTCGCCGCGCGTCGTGAGGGCTTCCGTTGCCGCAAGGGCCGATTCGACCTGGCCCACGCCAGGCCCCGCAAGGTCCTGAAGGGTGGGGGCGACGACGGCGCATAGCCCGGTGGAGGCGATCGCGTCGGCCAGAGCCGACGCGTGAAAGTAATGGTCCCAAACAACGCCGATGCCGCTCGCAAGCGCCTCAAAGGCGCCGACACGGGCGAAGGCAGCGATGTCCGACGCGTCCAAGAGCGTTTCAAAGCGGTAGAAGAGGTCCTCCACGACGTTGCCCCGCGCCGCCGACGCGTCGTAGCCGCGCAGCGCTACGAGCGCGAGGTGCGTATGGGCGTCGACAAACGCCGGGGTGATCAGCCAATCGCCGAAGTCCCGCGCGTCGTCCGGGCGAGCCCCAGCCTGAACGCTGTCGATCGTACCGCCGGAAAAACGCACGCACGCTGGGATCAGCTCACCGTCGATGTAGACGCGTTCGGACCACCAGGCTTCGCTCATGCGTTCACCGCCTGCTGCCGGCTCGTGTCGTCGCCTACGCCGGCCTCGGCGGCGGCTGAAGGCACGAGTTGCTCCAGGCGCCACGCGCGCAGGAACGCTTCGCGTTCCGCGGCTTTCAGGCGATCGACCGCTTGGCCGACGAGGGCGTAGGTCGCTGCCAAGCACACGACCGTCGCGAGGGATGCGGCCGCCAGGGTCCACACCGAATCGAACGCGACCATGGCTGGCCGGACAACGATCTCTCCGTCTTCGATCCCGTAGGGCAGCACGCCGAGTCCCGCGAGATGCAGAAGGAAAGGAAGAGCCAGCGCGAGGACGCTTAGCGAGAAGATCAGCCAGCGTTCCGGTGCGTTCGCGCGCGCTGCGAGGATCCACGCTGCGCCATTGCCCACCACCATCGCGCTCGCAAAGCTGAAGGGCCCGGCGATGGTGGCGATGGTGGCGAGCACCACAAAACCAAAGGCCGTGGAAACGCTGACGCTCAAGCCGGAAGGTGAGCGCCTGACCCAGAGGCCCGTGATCGCCGCCATGATCAGTGAGCCGAGCATCGTGTACCAGAGGCCCGATGAACGAACGCCGGCCAGGTACAGGAAGACGAGGGCCGGCAGGTACGCGGCGTAGGCCCCGTACGTACGGCTCGCCGTCGCGACGAGGTTGGCGATGCCGCGTTCCTTTAAGGCCGCTTCCGCCTCCGGGCTGGGTTTTTCCGGCGCGCCGAGAATCTTGAGCAGCCGGTTCCGCGCGGGGGCGTAGTCCGGTTCGACGGCGAGCGCCGACGAGAGCTCCCGAACCGCGCGCGCCGGGTCAGACTCGGCGAGCTCAGCGGCGCGCCGAGTGTAGCGTTCCGCGAGGCGCTGGCGCTCCTCGGCGCTCCGTGCACCCGCGAGCCAGTCGACGACCGCTTGGTGAAGCTCCCGCACGTCGGCGTAGCGCTCTTTTGGGTCGAAGGCGGTCGCGCGTCGGCAGATTGCATCGAGGGCTTCGGGAATCGCGTCGAGAGGCGCCCGCTCGATCGGTGCATCGATGTCGCCCTGAATCGTTGCCCGCACCTTATCGTCGGGCTCGCCGATGAAGAGCGCCGTGAGCGTGAGAAGCTCGAAGAGCACGGCTCCAAGGGCGAACACGTCGGTTCGCTCATCAACGTCGAGTGAGCCGACGGCTTGCTCCGGCGCCATGTAGCCCGGCGTTCCCATTTGTTCGCCGACGCGCGTTTCTTCGACGAGGCCATCTTCGCCGTCGATCTTTGCGATACCCCAGTCGAGCACGTAGACCTCGCCAAACTCACCGACCATGATGTTCGGCGGCTTGAGGTCGCGGTGCACCACGCTTCGGTGGTGGGCGAACATGATCGTTTGGCAAACCGCTTCAAAGATCTCGATGCGCCGGCGCAGTGGAAAGCGCGCGTCCTCCACGGCGTTGCGGACCGAGAGGCGGTTGATGATGTCGTGCAACGTTCGCCCCTGAAGGCGCTTCATCGCAAAGAAGGGTGCGCCGTCGTCGGTCACGCCGACGTCGTAGATCGGCACCACGCCGGGGTGCTCGAGCTGCCCCTGCACGCGCGCTTCGCGGAGGAAGCGCTGCCTCAGGTCTGGCCGGTCCGCGTATTCGGAGCGGAGCCGCTTCACGGCCACCTGGCGCTTCATATGCCGGTCGTTCGCGAGCAGCACGAGACCCATGCCGCCCTCATCAATGAGGGCTTCGCGCGCGTAGCGGTCGGTGAGCGTTTGGGACGAAGGCCCGCCCACGGCCCGCTGACCACTGGAGGACCCAATGGGGCGGGTTGGCTCGGTCAGACCAGCATGGGCGCCGCCTTCTTCGTCGATCGCCATTGCATGGATGATGGCGGGTTTTTGGCGTAGCGCGCAAAGTAAAGGCGAGACGCTTTCGCGCCTCGCCTCCGTTTACGCGGCTCCTCGCTCAGGCACGGTGAATCGCAATTTCTTCCACCACCACGTCTTCGTTCGGGCGGTCGCGTGCGTTACGCGGTGTGTTGGCGATGGTCTTCAGCACGTCCATGCCGTCGATGAGTTCGCCAAAGACCGCGTGACGGCCGTCGAGGTGCGGCGTTGGAACCTCCGTCACGAAGAACTGGGAGCCGTTCGTGCTCGGCCCGGCGTTGGCCATCGAGAGCACGCCGGGCTTGTCGTGCCGCAGATTCGGATCGATCTCATCGCCGAAGCGCCAGCCTGGTCCACCGGTGCCCGTGCCGAGGGGGCAGCCCATCTGAATCATGAAGCCGGGAATCACGCGGTGCGCGATCGTACCGCTGTAGAGCGGGCGCATTGTCTTTCCGCCCTTTGGGTCGGACCACTCGACGGTTCCGGAGGCCAACGCAACGAAGTTTGCCACCGTACGGGGAACTTCCTTTTCGAAGAGCCGAACGAGCATGGTTCCGCGGTTGGTCTTGATCGAGGCGCGGAGTTCGCCGTCGCCGGGAATATCGACGGGAGGAGCAGGGGTGTCAGGAGAGAGGGACATCGGTCGTCTTTCTGAAGTTGGGGGGAGGGCCTAGCCCGCATGAGTTACCAAGGGGCGATGTGATCGTGCAGAGTTGCGGCGCTGGGGGATTTCGCGAAGCGGATGATACGGACTGGAGGACGCATGCGGCCTAGAACATGGTGCCGTCGCGAACGACGCGCTTCATGTCGTCGTCCAGCGTGCCGCGAACGTGTTGAATAAGGGGGTCACGAAGGCTCTTCTTCGTGCTTGCAAAGGCCGCTGCGTCGAGCCCTTCGGCGAGCTGTTGCGCCCGCGCGATCGCTTGCGGCACGACGCTTTCAGGGCTGGTGAGCTCGTCGAGAAAGCCGCATGCGGCGGCGGCGGCGGGCGAGTACACCCGCGACATCAAAATCGCCGGGTTGCGCGCTGTGGTCGACAGGCGTTCGCGGGCGAGTTCGCTCACGAAGATCGGTACGGGCATGCCGATCTTCACTTCGTTTAGGCCGATCGAGAAGTCGCCCTCGGCGCCCACGCGATGGTCGGAGCAAAGCAAGAGGACGGCGCCGCCGGCCATTGCGTGGCCTGTGCATGCGGCGACGACCGGTTGCGGATGCTCGTAGAGATTCAGCAGGGCGTTGCAGCCCGTGGTCACGAGCGCGACGGCCGCTTCGGCACCGCTTCCCATGATCTTGAGGTCAAAGCCGGCGCAAAACCGGCCTGGCCGACCCGCGATCACGACGGCGCTCGCCTCGTCTTTGGCGCGTACGAGACCCTCCGTGAGCGAGGTCAGCGCGGCAGGGGTGAGGGCGTTCGCTTTGCCATCGTCAAAGTCGAGTACGGCCACCTCATCTTCCAGGCGGTACTGGATCGCATCCGGCATGGGGAGGGAGTAGCGCGAATGCACCGAAACACAAAGGCCGTTCTGCCTGGAGGTTTCGCTTTCTGCCAAAGGCCCGCAAACGTCATTCCCGTGCCGCCGGACCGGAGCACATCTCATCGCTATGCGCGCCCTCGGAGATGGGCTCTACCGCCCTCGGGCAGGCAGCGAAACCACGTAGACGACGATGCCGTTCTCCGATCCGAGGGGTGCATGCTCGGAAAGGGCACCGGCGACGCAGCGCGCCACGGGCGTGGGACCGTGGTCGTGGTTGGGATCCGGCTGGGCAATGTTCACTTGCCCCTCGGGCCCGACCATCAGCATCGAGCGAACCTGGACCGGTTCGGCGATCGCGCACCGAAGCACGGACTGCCGTGCGCGCTGGCCCAGGGCTTGGGCGGCGCCGAAGCCAACGCCAAGCACCTCCGGCAGGATCGAGAGCTCGGTAGTCGCCGCCTGCGGTCGGACGGGCTCGTCACTCCCGCTCGGCGCGGCTGGCGTCCTGGGCGTGGTCGGTGCGCTCGGCGCGGCCGGCATGGCGTTTGGCGCCGGAGCGGCGGGCAGCGCCGCGCGTTCCGGCGGCCGCTCTTGTCCTGCCGGCGCCGCGGGCGCGACGGGGGCCCAGCCAGGCGTCGATGGCGGCATCGCCGGTGCAGCGGGGACCGGGGGGGTCGGCGGCGCCGTGGCCCCAGGGGGTTCGTCGCCCATCGCCCATAGAATCCCGCCGACCACGGCGAGCAGGCTCGTTACCGCCGCGGCGATGAGTGCGAACTGGCCTCTTCGCGTCGCGCGGACCGTGACGGGCGGCGAAGCCTCCGGCGCCAACGGGCGAGCGCTTCCTCCCGGTCCAACCGGATCGGCCGGTCGGGATGCCTGCTGGGCCACAGGATGGGCCGGAGCCACCGGTTCGGTGATCGGCCCCGTCACGGCGCGCGGATCGAGCGTGCGGCGAAAGGCCGCCGCCGAAGCGGGCCGCTGCGACGGGTCGCTGCGCAGGCCCGCGTCGACGGCCAGGACCAGCCATGCGGGCAGGTCCGATCGCACATCGCGGAGCGAGGGAGGCGCGGTTGTTGCGATTTGAACCACCAGGTGTTCGTACGACTCCGCGTCGCGGGGCGGATGGCCTGCGACCATTTCGAAGAGGATCGCCGCGATGGCGTAGAGGTCCGCATGTGCCGTGACCTCCTTGGCGCCCATGAACATTTCCGGCGCCATGTAGTGGGGCGTTCCCATGACAACGCCCGTGCGCGTAAGGCTCGTAGCGGCGCCGATCTTCGAAATGCCGAAGTCCAAAATCTTCAGCCGACGTTGTTCGAGGGGCGCATCGGTGGGCCCGACCAAGAATAGGTTCGCCGGTTTGAGATCACGATGAACGATCCCTGCGTCGTGCGCTGCGCCGATCGCGTCGAGCAGTTCATGGGTCAGATTGACGGCGACGTCCGGCGCGACGACGCGTTCGCGCAGGAGGTAGGTCTCGAGGTCTTCGCCTTGCAGAAACTCCATCGCGAGAAACGCGTCCTCACCGGCGACCCCGGAATCGAAGACCTGGACGATTGCGGGATGGCCCACGGCGGCGGCGGCCTCGGCTTCGCGTAGAAATCGGTCGCGCATGGCGCGGCCTTCGGTGCCGCGTATCTGCGCGCTGTGCAGCAGTTTGAGGGCCACCGTGCGTTTCATGTGCACATGCTGCGCGCGGTACACGGCGCCAAAGCCGCCCACCCCCAGGAGGGCTTCGAGCCGGTAGCGGTCGACGGTCTCGCCGACGCGCTCTTTCTCGAGGGCGTCGTCCATCACTCTTGGGCGCGGGTGCCTTCGATGAGGAAGTTCATCACGCGCGCCTGCAGCGCCCCGGCCACGTCGGGATCCGCGACCATGTGCGTCGAGCCTGCGAGCGGCACAAACACGTGGGGCCGGCCGCTCCGCATGAGCGTGTCGCTCATCTTAAGGGCGTGCACGAAGTAGACATTGTCGTCGCTCGTGCCGTGAATGATCATAAGGGGGCGCTCGAGGTTGGCTGCGTAGGTCAGTACGTTCGACGCCTCATAGCCGCGTTCGTTGGCCTGCGGCAGGCCGAGGAAGCGTTCCGTGTAGTGCGTATCGTAGTCGCCCCAATCGCACACGGGTGCGCCCGCCACGCCGACGCGAAAGAGTTCGGGATGGCGCATGGTGGCCATCGCCGAGAAGTAGCCGCCGAAGCTCCATCCGTAGATGCCCACCCGTGAAAGGTCGAGCTCGGGGATCTCCGCTGCAAGGGCCCGCAGACCGGCGATCTGATCTTCCAGCGGGCCGTCGATCACGTTGCCGTCGATGGCGCGCTCCCAGGCCCGGCCCCGCCCGGGCGTGCCGCGGCCGTCGATGCTGACGACGATGAATCCGTGATCGGCCTGCCACTGCTCACGAAGCCAGCGGCTGCTCTGACGCCGTACCTTCACGTAGCCGGGGCCCCCGTACACGCTCACGAGCACCGGGTAGGACGCACCGGCCACGAAGTTGCGGGGCCGCACGATGGCCGTGCGCAGCTCCCGCTCACCGACCGTTCGATATTCGATGACGGGCTCAAAGGGGAAGGCCTCCGCCCGCGACGCGATCGTGGCGACGGCCCGCGCGTCGCTACGAACGGTGTAGGTTGGAGCGCCGCTCGCGGGGGTGAACACGTCGAGCCAGTGCGAATCGCCCAGCACGGCCGTGTGGTCGCCCGGTTCGCCACTCACCACCCCCACGTCGCCGCCGGCAAGCGGAACGCGAACGACGGTGCTTTCCCCAGGCACGTCGGACTTCAGGGCCCACACGTCCGTCTCCCGTACGCCAACGACCCGGCCATAGCCCGCGGGGACGAGCGTTCGGCTTTCGCCATCCACCGTTCGAAGCTCAAGGGCATACGTCCCGTCCCGTTCCGTACTCCAGAGGAAGCGGTCACCGTCGATGAAGCGCGGCACGCTTTGGTCGATGTTGAGCCACGCGTCGTCGTGCTCCTCGTGCACGATGCGCGTCGCGCCGCTGTCGGGCGTTACGGTCAGTACGGCGGCGTGATGCTGCTCCCGATCCTGCACCACCAGCGCCAGCGGTGATTCGGCGCGCCACTTCACGGTGGCGACGTAGGGGAAGCGCTCCCGATCCCATACGACGGCGCGCGAACGGCCGCCGCGCACGGAGACCAGATGCAGCCGAACGTCCGCATTCGTGCGTCCCGCGCGCGGGTAGGGCGAACCGTGCGGCGCCTCCTCCGGCGCGATCGGGTTGCTCGCGTAGAGCGATTCAACGGCTTCCGTGTTTGTCTCCTGGTAGAGGAGCGAACGGCTGTCGGGCGACCACCAGTAGCCGTGAAAGCGGCTCATTTCTTCTTGGGCGACAAACTCTGCCAGCCCTACCACGGTATGCTCGTTGGGCCGCGAAGCCACCTTGCGCTGGTTGCCGCTTGCGACGTCGATCACGTAGAGCTCGCCGCCGCGAACGCAGGCGATGTGCCGTCCGTTCGGTGAGAAGCGCGCGTCGTTGGCATAGCCGCCGTCGCTGCTCAGCTCGCGGGACGAGCCGTCTTCCAGGCGAACGAGAAAGAGCCGGCCCGAGATGGGTACGAGTGCGTGCTCGCCGTCCGGCGAGAGCTTGAAGGAAGTCAATCCGCGCGCCGTCATGCGCAGGCGCTCCCGGAGGGCGCGTTCTTCGGCCGACAGTTCCTCGGCGGCGCCGCCGAGAACCTGGGCCGCCGAGAGAAGCTGCGATTCCTCGCCACTTGCGAGGTTCAGCTGGAAGAGGGCCCGCTCCGGACTCTGACCCTCACTTCGCAGGTAGAGGACGCTTGCGTCGTCGGGCGTGAAGGCGAAGCCACTGGGGCGACCGAATCGAAAGCCCGAAGTCTGGGCGTAGAGCCCCGGAAATGCCGGGTCAGCGATGCTCGGTTCCGGGACCGGGCCTGCCTGCGGAGGGTCTGGGCTCTCGTCTGCGGTCGGCATCGTAGCGCTCGGCGTCGCTCCGCCGCAGCCCGCCATGGCACCCGAGCCCATCACCACACCCCACAGAATCGCAAAAGCAGCACGCATGGGCGGGACCATAGCCCGAGCATCGCGGCGTTGAAACCGGATGCTGGGTGGGCGCAAGATGAACGCGTGACCGGTCTCGGCCAGCTGCTCCAGGCGCGCGCGGGGGACGAGCGAACCCGACCGCTGCTCGTGCTCGAGGATCGGCGCGTGACCTACGCCGAGCTGGCCGAACGGGCCAGGCGCATCGCTTGGGGGTTGCGCCGGCGCGTTCCTCCGGGCACGGCGGTGGCGATGCGCGTGGCGCGCAACGACGACTTCGCCGCGTGCTTTTTCGGCGCCATGGAAGCGGGGCTGCGCGTGCTGCCGCTGCCGAGGGGCGACAGTGACGCGGTCGTCGCCCAGAAGCTCGCGCTGGCCCAGGTCGAGGCCGCCGTTGGCGACGTGTCGATCGGCGATGCCTTTGACGTGGCCGAGTTGGAAGGTGACGGCGCCCTCGCGCCCCTCGAGGGCGAGGGCGATCCCATCGCGCTGCTCCTGCCAACGTCGGGCACGGGCGGCCGCCCGAAGATCGCGTGCATCTCCCATCGAAGCGCCCTGGTGCACGCCCGTGCGCTAGCCAGCGAACGGCTTCGTCTTGGCCCCAGCGACGCGGTCCTTGCGACGCTTCCCCTCTGCCACAGTTTTGGACTGCGCATGACCCTCCTTTGCGCGCTGATGGCGCGCTCGCGGGTTCTCCTCACCCATCGCTTCGACGCGGAACGCAGCTTGGCGATCGGCCACGACGCCACCTTCATTGCGGGGGTCCCAACCATGTTTGCGGCCTGGGCTGAAACGCGCGGCCAAGCGCTCCCGCGCCTGCGCTATGCGCTCAGCGCCGGCGCGCCCCTCGCGGAGCCCACGCGCCAGGGCGCCGAGGTCCGTCTCGGCGCGGAAGTGCGCCAGGGCTACGGTCTGACGGAAGCCTCCTTCAGCGCGATCGATGCACCGCCCGCAGCGCAGGCATCCGGGACCTGCGGTAAACCCTCACCGGGCGTCTCGATTCGCATTCAAGGCGGAGAGATTCAAGTGCGCGGCGCGAACCTGATGGAGGGCTACCTCGACGACGCGAACGCCACGCGGGCCATCTTTGACGGCGGCTGGCTACGGACCGGCGATATCGGCGAGCTCGACGATGCGGGCCGGCTTCGTGTCGTCGATCGGCTGAAGGATCTTATCCTCTGCGGCGGCCATAACGTGGTGCCTTCGCAGGTTGAGCAGGCCCTGCTGGCCATCGCTGGCGTCTCGGCGGTGGCCGTTGTGGGCCCCGAAGACGCGCGCCTTGGGCAGACCGTCGTCGCGGTGATCGTCCCCGAGCCGGGCATCGATCGAAGCGCCCTTCCCGCAAACCTCCTCGAGCTTGCGAAGGCCGTACTCCCGCGGAGCCATTGGCCGCGGGCCCTCGGCTTCGTGGATGCGCTTCCTCTCGGGCCCTCGCGAAAGGTGCTGCGACGCGTGTTGCGACGATCGATCGAGGCAGGCGAACTCGCGCTCGTCCCTCTTTCAAGGGATGGGAGCACGCCGGGCTAGGGCGTATTTTTTCCAAGGTTCGGCGTCCGTGGCGGGTCGCTGCATCCCAGGACCGCAAGCCTCGCTCCCTCGGAAAGTTCATGCGCACCGTCTTCTTTACCTCCCTGCTCGTCGTGCTCCTCAGCCCGACGAACTCCGTTCAGGCCCTTTGCGGCTGCATGTTTGGCCGTCGCCCGCTGCCGCGCGTCCCGGGCGCCGGTTCGATGGAACGGGGCCTCTCAAGCGACCCGAAGTACAGCCCCTCCGCCGCGGTCTTTGTGGTGCGTGATGGTCTGCGAACAATCCTCACCATGGAGGCCGCCTACAAGGGACCACGGGAGCCGATTTCAATGGTGCTGCCCGTGCCGACCTCGATCGGGCGATCCGATGTCAGCACGCTGCCAGGAAGCCTCTTTCGCAACCTCGACCGGCGCACGGCGCCGCGCGTGCAGCACGTCTTTCCGGCGTGTCCGGTGCGCCGGCCGCGGCCGGCCCGCGCGCCAACGTCCTCAGGCAGCTTCGGCAGCGGCGCCGGGATGGCCGAGAGCGCCGCGCCCGCGCCCGCGCCCCCGCCTGTCGAAGTGGTCGATGAGTGGTCCGTCGACGAGTACGACATCTCCGTACTCGACGCCAACCAGAGTACGGGCCTTTTGACGTACCTGCGCGAGCACCACCTCGCCCTGCCGGCGGACGCCGAGCCCGTACTGCGCCGCTACATCGAAACGAACCATCGTTTTGTGCTCGCCACCGTGGATCCGAGCCGTGCCCATACGCTCGACGACGACACGATGGTGCTCTCGCCGCTCCAAATCCGCTACGAGTCCCCGAACCTGACGGTGCCCGTACGGCTCGGTACGCTGAACTCGCCCGGCGAACAGGAGCTTCTTCTCTATGTGCTTGCGAGCGACGGACGCTACGAAATCGCGAACCGGCCAAGCGTGTCCGCGCCAACGGACCTGCGACTCGAACGAAACGCCGCTGGAAATCTTGCCGGCCTCTACAAGGGCCTGATGGACGAGCTCTTTCACCAAACGCCCGCGGCAGCGGTGACGGAGTTCGCCCACACGCTGGGCAGTCGCATCGGCTTCAACAACATTCGCCGCTTTGGCCTGACGGACGACGATCGGCGCGGCAGGCGCTGGACGCTTACGCGCATCCGTCACCGCTTTGGCAAGAACTTGAACGACGACCTCGTGCTGCGCCGCACGGAAACGCCGCTCCGGCTGCAGAGCCGTGTAGGCCCCATGCGCAACGTCGGCGTGTGGGCGCCGCAGGGCGAAAGCGCCTTTCACGTGCGCTTCCTTGTGCGCCATCGCGAATGCGCGTCCACGGAGCGTCGCCGCCAGCTCGCACGGCAGTTTGCCGTCGCCGAATCGATGCTGGCGGAGGACCAAACGCCGTGGCCGGGAACATTGCTTCGCGATCCGGTTCCTGCCCTCGGCATCATGCCGGGAAGCACCGCACCGTCGCAGTGGCCGAGGCCGCGCGTGGAGGCCACGCCGGCGCCGGTGGAGCCGCCCGCCGAGTGGGCGGCGGTGGAGGCGAACGAGGTTGAAGGTGCCGTCACGGCGAACGAGGCCAGCGCTGCTCGCACGGAAGCGCCGGCCGGCGCTGGAGCGCCAACGGCGCCGGTAAACGCGTCCGCTCCTCGCGCGCCCTCCGTCGATTCGGGGGCCTGCCGCGCGGGCGGAGCGGCGAATGGCGCGTGGTTCGTGCTGCTGCTTGCGCTCGTCGCGATTCGTCGGCGCCGCTTCGGCGAGGCAGACCTGAGCTAGGTGGCTTTGGCCTTGCCGAACACCTTTTCGCCGGCTTCGACGCTACGTACGACCCAAACGTTGGCGCCGATGGTCGCGCCCTTACCGATGACCGTGTTGCCGCCGAGGATGGTGGCGCCAGCGTAGACGGTGACGTCGTCCTCGAGGGTGGGGTGGCGCTTTTCCAAGGCCTTGTCGCGGCCAGGAACGGAAAGGGCGCCAAGCGTAACGCCCTGGTAGAGCTTCACGTTGTTGCCGATTTCCGTCGTCGAACCGATCACGACGCCCGTACCATGGTCGATGAAGAAACGCTCACCGATCGCCGCGCCCGGATGCAGGTCGATGCCCGTTCGGCTGTGGGCGTATTCGGTCATGATGCGCGGGAGCAGGGGAACCTTGAGTCGCCAGAGTTCGTGCGCGACTCGGTAGGCCGTGATCGCCTTGATCGACGGGTAGCTGAAGACGATTTCTTCGATGCTCTCGGACGCCGGGTCGCCGTCGTAGGCCGCCTTGAGGTCGAGGTTGAGTCGCCGCCGGACTTCGGGCAGTGCGCGAAAGAGCTGAAGCACGACCTGATCACCGTCGCCCGCACCCGGGCACTCTTCGCAGCGGCCCTGCCAGTGTTCGTACGCCAGGGCGCGCTCGACCTGCTCGACGAGCATGTCGTGGGCCCGATAGATGTGCTCGGCGAGGGCGTGCCGGAGGTTGTGCGGGTTCAGCCCGCGGGTGGCGTAGAAACCCATGAAGAGCACGGGCTCCAGCTCCTGAAGGGCGGCGATCACCTGCCGCTTGTTGGGCAGGCTCGAGCTCTCCAGGTTGTTGATCGGTTCGTCCGAGCGGTAGCTCCGCGCGATCGTGTCGATGCACTCCTCGAGGCCCGCGTAATCGGACATGTCGGAAAGGGGTGAGAGCGACTCGCGAAAGGAAGCCATGCGACCCCGATCATGGTGTTGGGACCACGACGGCGCCAGTAAAAGGCCAGTTTTGGCAATGATTTCCGGCCTTCGCCTGCTGACCCGCATTCGCCGCCCCGATGGCGCGCCTTCGAACAGCCCTAGGAAATCGTTGGGGATTTCACTTCGCTCAAATACAATCTGCATTATCCGCTCTGCGAAATCCCCCAGCGCCGCAAATCTGCACGGTCATCACGCCCCGTGGTGACTCCTGCGGGCTAAAGAGAAGCCGTGAACAGCCAAACGATCACCGACCGCATCGGCCAAACGCCCCTCGTCGAGCTTCAGAGCCCCAAGGAAGGGGTGCGAATCCTCGGCAAGATGGAGGGCAACAACCCCGGAAGCAGCGTTAAGGATCGCGCCGCATGGAGCATGGTTAGGCGGGCTGAGGAGCGCGGCGAGCTGAAGGCCGGCATGACGCTCATCGAGCCCACCAGCGGAAACACGGGGATCGCGCTCGCGATGATCGCCGCGGCCCGCGGCTTTTCGATCGAGCTCGTGATGCCCGCCAACAGCACGAAGGAGCGCGTCATGACGATGCGCGGCTTGGGGGCAAAGGTTGTGCTTACACCCGCCGACGACGGCATGGAGGGCGCCATCGATTTTGCGAAGGCTCGCGCCGAGGGCGGCGACTACCTCATGCTCGACCAGTTCAGCAACGACGATAACTGGCGTGCCCACTACGAAACGACCGGTCCGGAGATTTGGTCCGACACGAACGGTCAGATCACGCACTTCGTTTCGGCGATGGGCACCACGGGCACGATCATGGGCGTGAGCCGCTACCTCAAGGAGCAGAACCCGGACGTGCAGATCATTGGTCTCCAGCCCGAGGACGGCTCGCGCATTCCGGGCATTCGCCGCTGGCCCGACGCGTACCTGCCGAAGATCTTCGACCGCAGCCGCGTCGACCGGATCATCGACATGAGCCAGAGCGATGCGGAAAACCATTGCCGAAAGCTCGCCGCGGAGAGCGGCATATTCGTAGGTGCCTCCGCCGCCGGCGCCGCCCTGGGCGCCTACCGCGTCGCCGAGGAGCTTGAGAAAGGCGTGGTGGTCTTCGTGCTTTGCGACCGGGGCGATCGTTACCTTTCCAGTCCGCTCTTTGACGGTGCGGGCGAGCTCGAGGTGGTGCCCGCATGAGCGAAGCAGACGACGAGCGCGCCACGATTCCAGAGCTCGACGAGGGCGACGCCACGGAAGCCAACGCGGCGACGAACACCAACCGCGTGCACATCACGCGCCGCGATACGATGGCGTTCGCGGCGGAAACGCCCGCGGGCCATCGCGTGCTCATCGACGGGCCGCCCTCCCTTGGCGGCCCCGTCGGGAGCGACGGCCAAGGCGAGGCGATGCGTCCGATGGAGCTCTTCCTCGCAAGCCTGGCAAGCTGCATGTCCGTCGACGTGGTGATGATCCTGCAGAAGCAGAAGCAAACGATCACGGGCTACGACGTACACGTGGAAGGACGCCGCGCCGACGCCGTACCCGCCGTGTACGAGTCGATTCATCTTCGCTTTGAGCTGGCGGGCGAGATCGCCGAGAACAAACTGCAGCGCGCCTGCAAGCTCAGCGTGGAGAAGTACTGCTCGGTCGCCAGCATGCTGCTTCCCAGCGTCAAGGTGACGTGGGAAGCGTCCTTGCTCGGCTAGATGACCGACGGCGATTCGAGTGCACCAATCGCCGCTTGTTGTGGAGACGGCCGTTGCATTCATCGTGCGAAGCACGCAAGGCTGGCGGCATGACGATGCGTGCCGTGCGAATTCGCGAACCCGGTGGCCCCGACGTGTTGCAGATCGGCGAGGTGGAGCTTCGCGAACCCGGGCCGCACGAAGTGCGCGTGCGGGTGGCGGCTGCAGGCCTGAACCGAGCGGACTGCCTTCAGCGCATGGGTGTTTATCCAGCACCGCCTGGCGCGCTTCAAGATGTGCCGGGCCTTGAGCTGGCGGGAACGATCGAGGCGGTAGGCGAAGCCGTTCGCGAACGGGAGATCGGCGAACGCGTGATGGCGATCACCGCCGGCGGCGCCATGGCGGAGTATGCGCTCCTGCATGCCCGCGAGTGTTTGGCCGTCCCCGATGGCCTGTCGCTTGAAGACGCCGCGGCGCTGCCCGAAGCCTTCATCACGGCCTTCGACGCGCTCGAGCAAGCGTCCTTTCGCGCCGGTGAGACGGCGCTCATTCACGCGGTCGGAAGCGGCGTGGGCACGGCCGCCGTGCAGCTTGTCCGTCACCTCGGCGGTCGCTCGATCGGCACGTCACGTACGGAAACGAAGCTTGAGCGGGCGCGCGAGCTTGGTCTCGACGAAGCGATTCACGTCACGGACAAAACGTTCGCGAAGGCCGTGCGTTCGCTCGGCGGCGCGGACGTGATCCTAGACTTCATCGGTGCCGCCTACCTGGAAGAGAACGTCAAGGCGGTGAACCTACGCGGCCGCATCGTGCACATTGGCCTTCTCGGCGGCGCCTCGGGCACCCTGAACCTCGGCCGACTCCTGCAGAAGCGCGTGACCTTGATCGGCACGGTGCTCCGCTCCCGGCCCATCGAGGAAAAGATCGCCCTCATCCAGCGCTTCGCCCGGCTCGTCCCCGCCTTCGGCGACGCGCTCAAGCCCGTCGTCGCCGACGTGCTCCCGATGGCCGAGATCGCGCGCGCGCACGAACGCATCGAGGGCGGCGATGTATTCGGCAAGCTCATCCTGCGTTGGTAAGCGGCGTTCGCACATGCGCGCAGCGTAGCGAGGAAGGACTCCGCTCGCCTGCGCCTCGTGTGTGACTGGACTCACATAGTCCAACTTGATTGCACAAAATCGATCCCTTCTTCGCAACAACGGGCATGAGGCTACCTTTTACTTGGCTGTCTGTGGCGTGCGTCATGGGTCCTTCCGTTTCCTATGCGCAGGATGAGCCGGTCGCCGTTCTTGACTACCAGGCGTCCGAGGGCTGCCTGGATGAAGGCCGCTTTCGCGATGAAGTCGCGGCGCGTGTTGGGCGAGTTCCGTTTGTGGAGGAAAGTCCGGCGCGCATCGTCGTGCGTGCGGCGGGTACGGGCCAGGAGTTTATCGTGACCTTCGAGCTGATTCGCGAAGGTTCGGTTTCGACGACGCAGACGCGTACGATTCGCCATGCGCGCTGCTCGGACGCGCTCGAAGCGGCGGCGGCGGCGATCGCCGTATGGCTTGAACCGCCGTCCGAAGGCGGCGGCATATCGGCCCTCATGGGGAGCTCGCTGGGCGAAACAGCGCCGCCACCCGAGCTCGTGGATGAGCCGAGCGACGACGATCGAATCGAAGTGCATTTCTCCAGCGACATCGAGTCGCGCTCGGAGCAAGGCTGGTACCTCCACGTGGAAACGGGAACGGTGCAGGGGGCCCGCTCGGTAGTGGAGGATCGCCGCTTCTACGAGCGCTTCTGCCTGCTGCCGTGTTCCCGCCGGATGCCGCGCGGCTCCTACCAGTTTGCCCTGGCCAGGGGAAACCAAGTCGCTCGCCTGCAGGCGGACAACGTGGCGGAACTGCTGAGCGACGCGGATGTGCTAGTGACGCAGCGCCGACCAAACGCGCTTCACCGTACGGGGGCGGCCTTTTCGACGCTCGGTTTCCTCGCAAGCGTCGTGGGCATCCCCATGTGGATCGCCGCCGCGCGCCGCGACAACAGCAATGTGCGCTTGGCCGGGGCCGTCATGACACTCGCGGGTCTTCCCCTCTTCGTCGGCGGTACGGTGATGGTGCGCTTCGGCGACCGTGGCGGCGTTCGCCTGCACGTTTCCCCCCGTTCACCCACCGAGTCTCCGGCGCCCTAAGCCCGTGGGGTATGGTGGCCATTGGTGGACCTCGAAGCGCTCTACGACGAACATTTCGAGTACGTGTGGCGGTCGCTTCACCGCCTTGGGCTTTCCGATGAAGGCGCCAAGGACGCGTGCCAGGAGGTCTTCCTGATCGTGGCGCGCATCCACCACCGCTACGATCCGTCGCGGCCCATTCGGCCCTGGCTCTTTGGCATTGCGCGCAACGTGGCGCGAGCGATGCGCCGAACCCGTTCCCATCAAGCGCTTCCCGACGAATCACCGGGCGACGATCCAGGAACGCTCGAGCGATTGGAGGCCGCGCAGCTTGTTCATCGGGCGCTCGACGCACTCCCCGAACTTCGCCGGGAGGTCGTCATACTTCACGGCCTCGATCAGGTTCCAATGCGGGAGGTCGCCGACGCCCTCGAGATGCCTTTGAACAGCGCGTACTCCCACTATCGACGCGGCTTCGAGCAGCTGCGTTCGACGCTAGAGCGATTGGGGGCGCGCCCATGAGCGACGAACAACCGGACCTTTGGATCGAATCGCTCTTCGCCGAAGAGCGCGCTTCGACCAGTCCCGAACTGCCGGCGCTCAAGGATCGGCTTCGCGACGCCCTTCGCGAGAGCGGTGCCTTTTCACCGAGTCCACCCGCGCCGCCGCCTTCGGACGTGGCATCTCCCGATGGGGGGCAGACGGCGGCAGCAACGGACGCCGTCGCTTCGACCGCAAACTTCGCCGCAACCCCTCTGCTCGCGCTTGTCGTTGGAGTCGCCGCCGGCGTGGCGGGGACCGTCTTGCTGCAGGGTGAAGGCAGCGCTCCCGCTCCAAGTATCGATGCAGCCGTGCCGCTGCAGGCGCCGATCGACGCTGGCACGGCGCAGGACGCTGGGGACCTTGGCGTAGCGGACGAACCAAGCGAGCCGGAAGTGGACGTTTCGCGTGAGGAGAGCGCCACTCGCCTGACGCCACCACCCCGGCGCGCCAGACCCACGCCCGAACCGGCGCCCCCCAGCTCTGCGCTTTCGGACGAGCGACGGCTGATCGATCGCGCGCTCGCAGCCCGGAGGTCCGGCGACTTTCAGGAAGCGATGGTGGCGCTTATGGGTCACGAGCGACGTTTCCCGCGCGGCGCACTGCGCGAAGAGCGCGACCGCATGGTCGTCGAGACCCTGCATGCGCTCGGCAGACGCGATGCGGCGGTGCGGCGCG
>JBCCRV010000026.1:0-20303 GCA_039201085.1 Myxococcota bacterium
GAACGAGTTCCGGGAGCGCGGAGCGGTCCGCCCGAACCTCGAGGGCGGGCTCGACGCAATCGAGTCGGATGCGAACACCGCGGATCCGGGAAGCCTTCGCTACCTCGCCCGCTTTCTGAGAAGTGCGGAGCGTTTGCCCGAGGGTGTTCGCATCCGACTCGATTGCGTCGAGCCCGCCCTCGAGGTTCGGGCGGACCGCTCCGCGCTCCCGGAACTCGTTCAACGGCGTTTGCGCCGATTTGACGCGCGCATGGCGCGCTTCGACGAGCGCCAGCCAGCGTCGTTCTCGCGGCTTCGCACGTGCCTTGCGTGGGCGGCCCGCATGTTGGGTCCGTCGCTGGTGCCGCCGCCCGCGCAGAGCTCGGCCCAGTGGTTTGCCGTGCAGGCCGAGGGCGACTTCGACTGCAGCCACACAGCCTTTGCCGAGGGACTGCTGCGCGCCGCCGATAACGGTTCGCGCCGCGACGAACCGATGGGTTTTTTTCTTCGGCGTCGCGTGGCCGAGGCGCAAGCGCTGGCGCTGCGCGACCAAGGCACGCCCGCCCGGGTGGTCGCCATGCGCGATCGAACGGGCGCACGCCTGAACAGCGTTTGCCCGTCCTAGAGCGCGTCCCTGCGATGAGCTCCAGGACGCCTTGGTCAGTTCGCGCCGGATGATGGCGTCCGCTACACTCGGCCCGTGCGCGCCGTCCGAGGCTTTCTGTGTTTGGCGTTGGCGGCGTGGATGCTGGTTGGCTGCATCGATTCGAAACCGCTGATCGAGGCCCTTGACGCGTGCAGCGGTGATAGCTGCGGCAACGATCTCTGCGGCGACGCGATCGCGTGCGTGGATGGCGCCTGCGAACCCGGTGCGCTTTCGTGCTCGAGCCTGGCGAACTCCGTCGATGATTTCAGCGAGACCCAAGGAACCGCCGGCTGGCGCTACGGATTCTGGGACGACGACGGGAGCGAATACACCGCCTCCGATTTCCAGGAGATGAGTCTATGCGCGGGCGTTTGGCGCGCCGCCTGTGTGGAGCGGGGTGAAGAGGGGTTCTGGACCTTGCTCTTGAATGATCGCCAGCATTCGGAAACGCGTCCCGTGCGGCGCCTGTCCGTGCGCCGGTGGACTTCGTCAGCGGCGGGGCGCGCGGAGCTTCGCGTGGTGCATGGGCGGGGCGATCCGAGCGCGGTGCACAACACCCTTGGAACGGTGCTCGTTGACGGGGTCGTGCAGTGGTCGAACGAGTCGACGAGCACATCCGAGCGGCGCGTCGAAGCGCGCATTCCCGTCGATCTCGCCGAGGGCACGCACGTCGACCTGATGCTCGACCCGCTCGAGGCGCAGGATGCGGACATGACCGTTTTCACCCTGGAAGTGGTGCCGCGCTAGTCGCGCAGTGCGTAGGGAAGGGTCGCTCGGCGGTTTGAAACCATCCCTTCGTAGTGACTGCGCCATTCGCTTCGGTAGCCCGCCATGCGATCAAAGGCGTACTCGCCGAAGCCCGCCCGGCCGAACTTCTCGTACTCGGCGGGCGTGATGCCGAGGATGTGAAAGATCGAGGTTAGCAGCTGGTTGTAGGGACGGCCCGGATGGTGTCGGCGACCGTTGGCGTCGACGTTGTCCGGAATTGGGTAGGTGCGGTAGTCGATGTATTCGCCGAGGCGCCAGTGGTTCGGCGCGCCGGCGACGATGACCGGCATGTCGAACCAGCGGTGGTGGCCATGGGCGTCGTGGTTGCTGTGCATGAAGACCGTGTGGTCGAGGAGCGAACCGTCGCCGTCGGGCACCGCGTCGAGCTTGTGCAGCAAGCTGGCAACCCGGTCCATCTTCCAGCGATCGCCGGCGCGCTGATGAACGATGGGCGCGCCACCGCCTGGGTCGAAGGTGCGGCCGTGCGCCGTCGAGTGCGCCTCTTCACCGCGCAGGTCCAGACCGCTTTTGTGGTGACGAATCGTGTGCACGACAATGCGGGTTCGGTCACAGCTCAGGGCGAGCACCTCGAGGTCGAACATCGCGTCGTGCAGGTCCACGGCGTTGCCCATCGCGCCCGGCGCCGCGGCGCCGGAGCAGGACGGCACGGTGATCTGCAGGCGGCGCTCCACGTCGCTCAAGCGATCGAGGTAGGCCTCGAGGCGCGTCGAGTCGGCGGCGGAGATGCGGCGCGATGCGACGAGCCGGCCGTAGTCCTCCATGACGCCGTTCAGCACGGACGCACGCCTTTGACGCGCCTGAGAGCCGTTGTCACCTGGCGCCGTCGACGCTCCGAAGAGCGAGGCGTACACTTGGTGCGGGTCCCGCTCCGACGCGGGCCGCTCCACTTCCGTGCCCACGGTCCGGACCGTGGGGCGGTGATCGTTGTTGAAGAGCGTGGTTGGAAAGGGCGTGGTGCGAAGCATCGGCGCCGCGTCGGGGCCATTGAATCCGGGCGATTCCTCCAGCACCGCGTCGAGCGAGTACGCGAAGCGAATCGTGGAGCGGTTTCCGCTCTTTTTTCCGCTCGCCGTGAGGCACATCGTCGAGTCATGCGGGTTGCCGTCGTCGAGGCCGTCGAGGCCGCGCAGCATTGAGAACTTGCTCTCCAGCCCGTTCCACGCGTCCCCGAAGGTGGGCGAAATCGCTCCGTCGGCGCGAAGGTCGCTCAGCGCGACGGCGTGCACGCCTTCGGCCACCCGCGTTAGCGGACGGGCCGTGGGGTACCAGTGATCCGGATCACGCCCAAAGCGGTTCAGCACGGCGACAAAGCGGGTAGGCCTCGGCGCCTGCGCACGGGCTGCTTTAGGCAGGAGCGAAGGAAGCAGCGGGATGACCACGGCGGCGCCCGCCGCCCCCCGAAGAAACGCTCGCCGAGACTTGAGATTCGTGTTCGCCATAGAGCCTCCAGGGGGGAGACACGTCAGGGTCCGAAAAGGGACCATCCCAATGCATCTTTTTCGCCCTTGCTGAAGTGGTTCGAAGGAGACGCGTGGAGATGGTTAGGGCGGGTCCGAATCGGGGCAGGCCGCGCGCACGCGGCGAAGGCTGGCGCCCGCGGGAAAGTCGCGTTCGTAGCGTTCGCGCAAGCGCAGGCACTGGGGCGCCGGCGTGAGCTCGACGAGGCGCGCGAGGGCCACTTCCCGGCGTAGGGACGAGCGGTCGTTTTGCAGGTTCCACTGAAAACGCTGCCGTGCCGCCGCTCGCTGGCCAAGCTGGTCCATGTAGATCCGTCCGGCCGTCAGGGACGCCAGGGGCGCACGGGGATCGTCCGGCGAATCGCTCACGAAGGCGCTGAGCAGACGCGCGGCACGGCCGAAATCGCCCTGGCGTCGAGCGACCTGTGCTTCCTCAAAGGCGTCCACGCGAATGCGCTCACCCGGTTCGTCGGCCGGCGACTGGGGCCGCGCGCGGCGTCGCGCCGATCGCGGCCCTTCGTCCTCGGTGGAGTCGCGTTCGGCAGCGTCTTCTTCGCTCGAATCGTCTTCGCTCAACTCCGCGTCCCCTCGAGGAAAACGACGTACGTCACCCGCGCGGAGCGTTTCTGCACCTTCGGCGCTCGGGTGCGTCAGTTCGAGCGTGCCCGACACGAGCTCGAAGCGGATTTCCGTGCGGTTGGCGGCCACATCGAACACCACGCGCTGAAAACGTACGGACGTCTCCTCGAGGGTCGCGGACCAACTAGCGTCTGCGTCGAGCGAAATGCGGGCGCTTCCTTCGCCCTCAAGACGCAGCGCGCGTACGCCTTCCCGCGCGATTCGAAGTGAGCCTTCGCGCGCCACGCTCGGCTCGACGTCCGGGGGCTCCACCGCGTCGGCCGTCTCCGCGGTCTGGGCCGTTTGGGCGGTCGTCTCCAGCGTCCTAGGAAGGAGCAGCCACGCGGCGGCGAGGGCGGCGCCCGTGAGGCCAAGGCCAAGGGCTGCCAGCTTCCGCCGGGCTTTAGCCTTCAAGCGCTCTTCGATGCGGAGCGCCATCTTTTCGAGGAGGGCGCCTTCGATCTCCGGCGGCTGAAGGTCCTTGAGCGGTTCAGCCATCGGCGTGTTCCAGTGCGCTCACGGCGGCCTCGACTCGGCGCACGCGTCGCTTGACCGTGCTCGTGCCGCTCCCCGTCGCCTGCGCCACTTCGGAAATGGTCAGGCCTTCGATCACTCGAAGCACGTAGGCGACGCGGTCGGCGGCGGGCACGCGTTCCAGTATGGCGTAGACTTCCTGCAGGCGCGCGCGCTGCAGCGGGTCCGCCTCATGGCCGACCACCTGCGAGAGATCGGCGGCCTCGCTGCGCTGAAGGCCCAGGGTCCGCTCCAGTTTGCGGCGCCGTACCCGATTAAGGGCCGTGCGAACCACGATGGCGCGCAGCCACCCGGCGAAGGCGTCGCCCTCGCGAACCGAACCCAAGCGCGAGAACGCCTTCACAAAGGCGTCCTGAACGATGTCTTCCCGGTCCGCCGAGGCGGGCATGATTCGACCGGCGACGCGAAGGGCCATCGGAAGGTGGCGCCGCGCGAGGGCGCCCTGCGCCCACGACTCGCCCGCCTTCGCGGCCTTGAGCAGTTCGCCGTCGGGGAGGTTGGCGCTCACCCGGACCACTCTACGCCAATCGAGAGCGTCGCCGTGGCGGCGCCGAATCCGACGGCGTCGCCCGCGGGGTCCGTGAAGCGCGCAGCGAGCAGCGAAAGGCCGCCTCCAAGGGCCAGGTTGCAGCGCCACGTCGACGCGCGCGGCCACACCAGTGCCAGCCTCGCCTCGAGGCTTAGGGACGCGGCCAGCGGCGCCCGCGAGCGAAACGAACCATCTGTGCTTGCCCGTCCCCAGGCTACGCCCGCCGAGGGCCCCGCGAGCAGGCGCACGATTCCCCATTCGCCGCCGGCGAGCGCAGCGAGGGACGCCGCGCCGAAAGCACCACGGCCGCCGCGCAGGGTTCGCTCGATCGAGCGGAGGGCGCGAAGTTCGAGGCCAAAGACGGCGTGCGGGCCACGGGCGCGCAGCGCGCAGAGGCTGGCGCCGAGCGCGAAGTCCGTTTCGGCCGTTCGCATCGCGAGCAGCGAAGCGCCCACGCGCCAGCGCGATTCGTCGGATGGGGGCTCGGGTTCCCGGTCGTTTCGCGACTCCGGTTCCGATTCCGACTCCGGCGTTTCGCACCGCTGCGCCGCAATGCGCAACACTTAGCCGACGGCCAAGGCGAGCTCGAGGGACCAGGCGCCATCGTTCAGGTCGCTTCGCTGCGAAACCCGTTCGATCGGGGCCGTGCATTCGTCCACGTCGAAGGTAACGCGTCCTTCGTCGGCGCTCAGCACGACGTCGACGGTGCGCGGTGCAGCGTCGCAGCTTACGACCGACGCCATGCGCAGCTCCGCCAGCGCCTCGCGGCGAAGGCGCGCTTGAAAGGTTGGATCGCCCCCCTCGATGCGGAGGCCAATCGAGCCGGGCGGGCATTGGGCGAGGCCGGCGGACTGCGCGCCAAGGATCAACAGAGTGCAGAGGGCGAGGGTGCGCACGAGAAAGGGCATCGCGCGCCGTTGCGGCACGCCTGTCGCGAACTCTATCGCAGGGCGCGCGGCGCGCATTCATTCGTTGCGCCGTAGCTGCAGGTTACGCACGCGAAAGGACGCGTCCACCCCCCGGCGCACGCCGCCGTGCTCCAATCGTATCCGTCGCCATCCAGCTTCAAGGGTGAGCGGTACGGGTGGCTGCGACGTGAAGGACGAGGGTGAGTCGCGGACAAAGTCGACGTCTGCAACGGGCCGCTCGTCGACGAAGAGGCGAACGCCGGCGCCCAGGTGGCCTTCATAGTCGAAGGCGAGTCGATGCGGTCCTTCGATCACGCGCACCGTGTATTCGATCGCGCAGAAGCTCCATCGGCAGCGCCAGGCGTCGTCGACCGAGTCGAGGTACATGCGCCACAGCCCGCTCACTTCGCCCGCCGGCAGGTCGAGTACGCGGCCCTCCATTTCGTGCGTGGCGCCCGCCGAGGGAACCGGGTCCACCGTTCCCCAGAGGCGGATGAAGCGCATGCGGTCGGTGATGTTGAAGGGCGCGGGATCGGCGCCTTGGCGAACGGTGATGCGATGTTCGCCGGCGGCGAGCAGAACGGGCACGGCGCTTGAGCGCTGCACCGAGCTACGACTCCGCGAGGGGTACATGCGTGAGGTGCCGACGTAGGCGCCGTCGACGTACACGTCGACGGCCGCGTGCACGCCCGCCGAATAGCGGAATCCAAAGGCGAGGGGCGTCTGACGCGACGCTTGAACGCGAAAGGACACCTCGAAGTTCTCGCGCGCGTCCCATGCGGCGCCGCCTTCGGCGAGGCCAAAGCCCGCGGCGATGGTCAGGTCGTCGAGCGTGACGTTGGTGCTCTGATTGGCGCTGGCCTGCCGGACCGTGCCGGCGCCGCTGCGGGGCGTCAGCGGCGGTTCGGGCGCGAGGGCGGCGGCGGAGAAGCGAAGCATGTCCGCGCACGGTCCGCTCCCGAGCGCGCCGGCGCTTTCCACCAGGCAGGCGTCGCCCACCTGGAGGCCAAAGTCGGCGCCATCTTCCACATATATGAAGGCTGCCGACCCCGCGCACTCGGCAAGCGAGCCGTCGCCGTGAAGGCAGCGGGCGCCGTCCAGCGTTTCCACGCGGTAGGCGCAGGAGCGTTCGTCGAGCCGCAGTCGAAAGCGCTCGCAGGCGCCTGCGCCGAGCCGGCCGTCGCGTTGCACGCAGCGCCCTTCGCTGCGAAGTTCCGTTTCGCGAAGGCTGCGAAGCATGTCGTCGTAGGTGCAGCGAAGGTCCGGTCCGCCCGCGCCCGGAGCGATGTCGTCCCCCATGGCATCGATGGGCGCGTCCACGGCGAAGGGCGCGTCGCTCCGTCCAGCGTCGTGCACGATGGCGTCGAGAGTAAAGGCGTCGGGCACGAACGCGTCGATAGCGGCGTCGGCCGTCGTGCGCGCGTTGGAAGTTAGGTCGCCCCCATCCATCGGCGGCGCTTCGGGCCCGAGCGCTCCATCCGTAGCGCAGGCGATGAGGCATGCGGCTGCGCCGACGGGCCCGAGTAGCCGGAGCCGCGATGGGCGGGCGCTCATGGGCGCCGCCAGCGAACGCCGTTGTCCGAGGCTACGGCGATGAGCGCCTGAAGGATGGTCTCGCCCCCTTCAAGAGCCTGCCGTCCGGCGTAGAGCGCGCAGCCGTCATGCTCGCTTGGATCGCGCGAGTGCAGAAAGCGAAAGAATCGACGCACGAAGACTTCCTTGGCGCGCATGCTTTCGCCGATGGCGGCGGCCATGGCGGCGGCGCTGGCAAACTCGCCCTCCAAGACGACGGTGCTGTCGCGCGCTAGGTCGACGATGCGCACGGTCTGGGCCGGCGGGAGCGGGTGGGTTGCCACGCGCCGCCCCTGATCGATGACCTCCTGTTCCGCGCCGAAGGCGCCCACGGGATTGTAGCTTTCGAAAATGTACGCGGGCGGGTTGATGTATTGGTGGCAGCCCTGGCAAGCCGGCGCGGACGTGACGGCCTCAAAGAGTTCATGGTTCGGCACTTCGGCGGGGTCGAGCGCGGCGACCGCTTCCACGCGGTCTTCGACGCCATCGAGGGTCGGCGGGGGCGGCTTCGCGTCGAGAAAGCGGTCGAGAATGCGAACGCCGCGAAGAATGATGTTCGGCGTTTGGCCGGACGACGCCAGGAGCGCCACGCGGGTCATGATCCCCGGGTGGTCAGGCGCGTGAACGCGCACGCCCGGGCCCGCAAAGGCCTGGCCGTAGACGTTCGCCACGGCGGCGCTCGGCGGAAAGGCCACGTCCGCCGTGAAGAGCCGGTCGAAATCGCCCCGTTCTTCCCACACGACGTGCGCGAGAAAGGCATCGAGCTCCACCAGGATATCGTCGGCGAAGGCGTCCACATCGTTGATGCCTACGTAGCTGTCCCAGCCGTGCGTGAGTTGCTCCAAACGTTCGACGTGAAGCCACTCATGAAAGAAGCCCGTGAGGTGCCGACGACCGGCGTCGCTTTCGATCAAGCGTCGCACCTCGTCCTCGAGGGCGGGGCCCTGCAGACCGTCCGAGCGGGCGGCGGCGAGCAGCAATGCGTCCGGCGCCGTTCCCGTGAGGCCAAAGGCGAGCAGGTTCGCCAACGCATGCGGATCGCGAAGCAAGCGCTCGCCCGGGCCTTCGGCGGGCGAGTTCAGAAAGAGAAAGTCCGGCGCAAGCAGCATGCGCGCCACGGTGCGTTCGGCGGCGTCGGCGTGATCGCTGCCGCGGGCCATCTCCGCTTGAAGCGGTGCGAGGTCTTCGTCCGCCATGGGCCGCCGGTAGAGGCGGGCCCCGAGCGCTTCGATGAAGCGCTGCTGGCAGGCTTCATCGCCGAAACTTGTTTCGAGGCAGGTGCCGTCGAAGGCGTGCCAGAGGGACTGGTCTGAAAAGCGCTCCGCCGCGGCGAAGGCCATGTCGACCGTCGCGGCGACCTGGGCGTCGCTGTGCGTCGATTCGATCGCGTCGTCGGAGCGGGCATCCGGGGCGTAGGCGGCAAAGGCCGTCGACCAGGCGGGCACCTGGCCGCGGCCCTTGGCCAGGCCCTCGAAGGCCGGATCCACGTCGGCGAAGGCGGCTTCGTAGGCTGCGCCGAGCTCGGCGCGCGTGAGCTTTCGCGTGCTCTCGTGCTCGCTGGCCGCCGAAGCCTCGCACACGAAGGTGGGTTCGCCCGGGAGGTCGTCGCGCGGATCCCTTGGACCTGCGGGATCTTCCGTTTCTTGAACGTCCGGTACAGCGAGGCCCGGCGGCGTCTCGTCGCCGATCGTGCCCTCGCAGGCGACCAGGTAAAAAAGGGCAACGAAGCCGCAGATCTGGGGTGCAACGCGCATCGGTCCTCCGTCGTCTGACGGGGAGACACGCCAGGGGCGAAAACCGGACCACGCGGCGGCGATCTATTTCTCAGCCCTCCTCGAAGTCGACAACGACGAACGCTTCATTCACGGTGTGGCTGCCTTCGCCAGCCCTTCAGCGGCGTCGGCAGCGTGACATCGCACGTGCCATGTCGGGGTGCGACCCCGACCTTCCACCGGGCTCGGCTGGCGCGGCCGGGAGTGAGCCTTCACGTTGGCCTGCTTCATGGATCGACGACGCGCGCGCAGGCTCACGAAGACCCTTCACGGCGAGATCGCCCGGGCCATGGACGGGCTGCGCATCAAGGGGCACAAGCGGCCCCACTTCCTCAGCCACCTGCTTCGGCACCGGGAGGAGTGGCGCATTCAGGGCAGCTTCGGTGCGCTGACCGAAGACCAACACAGCGTGCGTCGCTCGTCCCTCTGCGACGTGCGCGTGGGCAGCTACCGGCGCGATCAGGTCCGCGAAGGCGGCCTCTCGGCGAACTCGACCGAGCTCGAGAGCTACGATCTCGTCTCCCTGCCGATCGGCGGCGATTCGGCGGGCTTTCTTCACGGCCTTTGGCGACTGACGGAGGCGAAGTACCGGGAAGCCTGCGACGACTTTCTTCATAAGCGCGCGGTGGCGCTCAACTACCTCGAGGCGGGAAGCGGTCTCGGCGCCCTCGAGCGGCGTCCGCCGGAGCGGGCCTTTCGCTTCACGAACCCGCCCGAGTTCGATCGGGACGGCTACCGCGACTACGTGCTTCGCGGCTCCCGTCTCTTTAAGCGCTACCCGCTCTTGCGCGACGGTCACGTGCGCGTGCGCGGCACGAATGCCACGCGGATCTTTGTGAGCAGCGAGGGCGCCGAAGTGGTGGAGACGAGCGTCTACCGCGCCGTCGAGCTGTCGCTCTGGTTTCTCGCCGCCGACGGCCACGCGCTTCCCTACGCGGAGACCTTTTTTGTACGGGACGACCAGGAGCTGCCCAGCGTGGAAGCGCTTGGCGCGCGGCTGCGCACCCTTTACGCGCGCCTCGATGCGCTCGCAAAGGCGCCGCGGCTGCGCTCCTACGTGGGTCCGGTGCTGCTCGACCCGGGGCCCGCCGGGCTGCTGGTGCACGAGGCGATCGGGCACCGCTTGGAGGGATCGCGCCTGCTTTCCGAGGGCGAAGGTCAGACCTTTCGGGACGCGGCGGGGCAGCGCATTCTGATGGGCGGCATCGATATCTGGGACGATCCCTCCATGCGCTACCACGACGGCCAAAGCCTCACGGGCCACTACGAATACGATGACGAAGGCGTGCCGGCGTCCAAAGCGACGCTCGTCGAGGACGGCGTACTCCAGGGCTTCTTGACCACGCGCTCGCCGATCGAAAAGCGCCATCAGAGCAATGGCCACGCGCGTTCGGCGCACCACGCACGGGCGATTAGCCGGATGGGCGTGACGGTGATGAAGGCGCGCGAGGGGCTCGACGACGGAGCCATGCGTCGGGCCTTTCTTGACGAGATCCGTCGGCAGGGGGTGCCCTTTGGCGTGCGCATCGCGTCCGCGTCGGGCGGCGAGACGACGACCGAGGCCTACGATTTTCAGGCCTTCCTCGGTCAGGTGGACGTGGCCACGCGGGTCTTTCCGGACGGCCGGGAAGAGCTCGTTCGCGGCGTCGATGTGGTCGGCACGCCGCTCAACGCCGTGCGGGCGATCATCGCGGCGAGCGAGCGCCAGGGCGTCGACAACGCCTGGTGCGGCGCCGAGTCGGGCTACGTGCCCGTGTCGACGATCGCGCCCTCGCTGCTTGTCGATGAGCTCGAGCTTCAGTCGAAGCCCATGCGAAAGATGACCCAGTTCGCGTATCCAATGCCGTGGGAGAAGTAGGGCCCAGCGGGCGAACTTTCCTTGTGTTTCCGGCCGGGCCGCGCGAACAATCCCCTCCATGACCCAGCCCCTCGGCCGCCTTTGGACGCGCGAGCTTGGTGACGAGCTCATTCGTCGCATCAACGAAGATTCGAAAATGGCCAAGCTCACGGCCAAGCTGGACGAGACCATTCAGCTTCGCTGCTTCGACACGCCGGACGGCACGGACGTGGCGGCGCGCTACAAGATCAGCCGAGGCGTCGCGACGCTCGCCGAGTGGGTGGAAGAGCCCGCGCCCTCGTCCTTCCGAAACGACAAGTTCGACAAGCGAAACCTGCTCGCGCGAACGACCGCGCCCTACCACGTCTGGGTCAAGCTCGATAAGGGCGAGATGGGCGTCATCGACGCCATTCTCTCGCCCCTCTACAAGTTCGAAGGCGCGAAGCTCAAGGTGCTCAAGAACCTTCGCGCCTTTCAGCGCATCAGCGAGCTCTCACAAGAAGTTCCGAAGACGTACTAGCCCGGAAAAGCCACCAGCCGGCGCGATGATCGTGCAAGTTCTGGACTTCACAGTGCTTTCGCGAAGAGCGACGAATACACTGTATTTTAGCGATGAGCGGAAGTGCTGTGATGTTCAGGAAATGTGCGAGGGCGCGTCGGATGGTGACTTTTCCGGGCTAGAACCGGGCGGCGGCGCCGAGCTCGATGATGAGTTGGCCGTAGCCGACGTTCTCGGGTTCGGGAAAGACCGTCGTTTGTTGGTACCCCAATGCGAGATAGGGCGCGATCAAGTCCGTCACCCAGAGGTTTGCACCCACCTTGAGGCCGAAGTCGATGCCGGTCTCCGAGTCGAAGTCGCCGCTTGAGCCAGCGACACCCAAACCGATGTTGAAGAGCGCGTAGGGGTCGAGCTGCATCGAGCCGAGGTCGATCGCGTAGTGGGCGCCGACGGACACGCCGACGGTAAAGAGGCCAAAGCGATCGTCCAGATCCTCGACCTTCATGCTCCGGTAGGCGAGTGCCCCGCCGAGGAGAAGGAAGCGGCCCAACGGGTGGTGGCCCTGCACCTGAAAGCCAAAGGAGGGATCGAGGCCAAAGTCGTCGTCGACGCTGCCGGCCACGCCAAGCTGAAAGCCGACGCCGACCTGAACGTGGGGGGCGCGTTCCTGCGCCGACGCAGACGCCGCATGGGTAAGGGTGGTGAAGAAAAGGGCGAAGAGGAGGGTGTGTTTCATAGGAGTCGTCGGGCAGGGGGAAGGAGAAACGTCTCAGCCCCAAAGGAGCGGAGTCGCTGGGGGCGCCGGCTCGGTCCGTACGTTCAGCGCGGGCTGCGCGTTTGGCATTTGACGTGATCCGCTCGCGAACACGCGCTGAAGGGCGTGAGCGAGCCGGCGCATCGCGTCGGCCTGCGTGCGGGCGGTGTCTAGGGAGCGGCGTTCCATCGGTTCGCCCCAAGGACGCGACGGCGATCGGGCCGTCGCACGTTTTTTTGATTTTCTGCTGTCCGCGATTTGCGCAGCTGCGCAGGTCGAGGGTCGCCGCGAGACTGCGCGGCTCTTGCAGGGCGAGACCGTCAGAGTCCCGGCGGCGGCGGCGTGTCCGGGACCGTCAGGTTCGTAGTTTCGACGTTGGTGCGGTTGTCGACGAAGCGCGTCGAGCGCGTCAGGTCGCGCACGTCAAAGACCGTGGATTGAATGCATGCACCGATCTCCGCTTCTGCGATCAGGCTGTCGTCGATCGCCAGCATCGCCTCGCCGAAGAGAAGAAGACCGCAGACGTCGGCGCCGCGCAGCGACAAGCGCTGTACGTTCGCGGATGCGTTCACCACGCCGAAGCCAAAGGATGCGCGCCGCTCTCCGCACCGGTCATCGCCCTCGGCGCACACGATGGCGCCCGCATTCCGAAGTTCGATGTCCTGCAGCAGAGCTTCACCGTTTGAGACGAAGATGCCTTGATCCGCGGTTCCCTCGGCGAAGACGCGGCGTACGTCGGAGCGATCGCCGGATAGGTTCAAGGCGGAGGCGGCGCCGCCGTCGCCGGGCCGCGTGTCTTCCACCCGAAGATCGCTCAGCCGAAAGTCCTGCGACGAGGAGTTCACGGCAACGTTGTAGGCGCCTCGCACCAAGACGCGCTCGATGTCCGCCGCCACGGGGCTGGCGATTCCAATGCTCTCGCTCGTGGCGCGGCGGCCCACGTTCAGCACGCTCAAGTCTCGGACGACCAACGGAATCGGGTCGAGCGGTTCGGGCTCGGGAGGCTCTTCGCCGGGCAGCGGAACGGTGAAGTCGAGGGGACCGAAGGCCAAGAGGCCTTCGTCTCCACCGGTGATGACCGTTCGCTCAATCGTGGCCGGTGTGTTCACCAGTCCGACGCCGATCTGCGTGTTCAGGGGCGCGCCTTCGGGAGCGATGAGCACCGTGTCCACGAGCGTCACGTTGGCCGCGCCGGTGGCGAAGAAGAGTGCGCCAGTGCCCGAAATCACCGAGCGGCTTAGTGCGAGCCGGGCGCCCTCGCGGAGTTCGATGAGCTCCGCGGGCGGACCGTCGACGCTGGCCGAATCGCTCACGAAGATGCGGGTTAGCTGGGCGTCGACTTCGTTTAGGCGCATCGCCACTCGGGTAGACCCACGAAAATCCGCGCCCTCGATGCGCAGTTCGCCGCCCGTGGCCAGCACGGCGCTGCCGTTCGGTACGCGGTCCACCGGGCGGTTCACGACGCTTACAAGGCCCGTGAGCTCGAGCGAACCATCCCCAAGCAGTACACCCGCGACGCCGTTATCGCTCATGAACCAGTCCTGACCGGTGTTCGTACCGCCCTGAAACACTGCCCCCGTGCCTTCGAACTCCGCGCTGGGCTGCGTTCCCTTCACGGCGAATCGCGTCGCGTCGAGCGCCCCCGTATCGGTCACGACGACACCCAGCGTGACCGCGTCTTCGATGGCGACGGAGTTCAGCTGCGCGCTCCCGCGAACGATCACGCCGGCGGCGTCCTGCGGACGAATTGAAAGGTGCTCAAGCTGCACCCTTGCGCCTTCCGGAACGAGCAAGGTGGCGGCGGCGCCGAGGGGCGAGCTGAGGGTCGTTTCGTCCACGCAGGCGCCGACGACCCGCACGCCGTCGGGAATGACGAACTGGCCCACGTAGCGGCCTTGGCCCAGGGCAATCACGTCGCCGGAGCGCGCTTCCTCGAGCACCTCGTCGATCGCGGCGGGGTCGGCACGGGTCCCCGCCCCGCGCCCGTCGGGCGTGACGAAGATGGCGTCGTCGAGCTCGGGTCGAAACGGACCGTCGCAGGTGTCGATCGGCGCGCACGCCGCGTCGTCGATGAAGCGGGCTTCGCCCGGTGGACATCGAAGCGCATTGCCCGGCGGCCTGCACGTCGGCACGTCCCCGCCTTCGAAAAGCCACGGCCCTTGGCAGTCCAGGTTCGGCGCTTCAGGTGGAGACGGAGATGCAGGGGTGGGCAGCTCCGCGTCCGGCGCGCCACGCTCGGGCGAGGCGTCGACGAGCGCCATGTCGACGCTCGGCGGCGTCACGGCGTCGTCACCGCACGCGACGAGGGCCAGGAGAAGGGGGAGCTCGCGCTTCATCGGAGCGCGCCGAGGGCTGTGGACAGCGGCAAGTCAAAGCGGCTCAGCAAGTTGCGCATGAGGCTTTCAAAGGTGTCATCGCCGATGCGAAGCGAGGCCTTGAGTCGTCGCCTAGTTTCGCGCTGGACCTCGCTGCGCGCCGATGAGATCCAGCGGGCGACGGTGGCGCGATGCACGTTGTACATCGTGGCGATCGCCTCGCTGCTGACCTCTTCGACGAGGTAGAGACGCAGCACCGTTCGCGCACGCGCGTCGAGGGCTTCAAGGGCGCCGGCAAAGGCCTCACGAAAGGGCCCGGCCACTTCCGCCCGCACCCGTTCCAGTTCATTGTCGCCGTCAACGACGAGTTCGATCGCCGCATCGTCGCACGCGGGGTTCTTTCCTTGGGCGCGTTTGATCGAGTACGCCCGGCGGAGGGCGGCGACCATGACCCAACTGGTAAGCGGTCCGCGCCCGGCGTAGTCGCCGATGCGCGGCGCTCGGCCGTCAGCGACGAGCAAACGAATGCGAACGTCTTCGAGCACTTCGCTGATGAACTCGCCGTCCGAATCGACGCGCGCGATCGCCTTGGGCGCCTCCGTCAGAACGCTGCGCTCGAAGTGCGTCAGCGCCTGCGGGTCGCCCATGCTCGCGCCGAGCGCGAGGTAGAGGTCCGTCGTGTGCATGCTTGCCAGGGCGGCGAAGAGATCGTCGCTCTCGGGCGCGTGCCGCGCGAGGTGGGTCGCGAAGTCCGAGCCCGATACTTTCACGCCTGGCCAGCGGGCCTGGGCGTCCTGGAGATGTGCGAAGAGGCGGCTGTCGAGCGTAGACGCGGTGGCCCGATCGAGCTCGTAGAGCCCGGCGAGCACCTGCACGAACGACTGGCTGAGCGGCTCCATGGCACCCCGCTTAGCACGCTCAGACAGGTTGCGCCGATCGCACGTGCGCGCTCGGCGTCGCGAGCGATTCGCTGAGCAGGTAGCGGTGGGCCTCGACGTGTCGAAGGAAATGCTCCTGCCAGAGCGGTTCGCCGATGCGCCGCGCGTGCGCGAGGATCGAGGCCGCCGCCACGGCACGCAGCTCCCTCGCTTCGCCCGCACGGTCCGCGCCGTGTAGCGCGCGGAGCCGTGTTGCCCAAACGCGCGCCGTGTCTTCCTCCAAGGCGCCGAGCTCCGCCACAAGCGACATTGCCCGCCCCGAAAACGCCAGTGCGTCCGCGCTGTCGTCGGTGGCTTCGCTAGCCACGCTCCATGCGAGGGCACGAACGGTGGGCGTCACGCGTTCGTCGTTGGCCAGCGCGATTGCGCTTTCGCCCACGGCGTCCCCGCGACGCCGCCGGAGCCGCAGTCCATAGAGCCGGTGCAGGCCCGTGAGCCTGGCATTCGATGCGAGCAAGGGCTCCGCCATGGCCAGGTGCATGCCTGCTTCGTCGAGCTGGTCGAGGTGAAGCTGCGCG
Source organism: Myxococcota bacterium (assembly GCA_039201085.1). GTDB lineage: Bacteria > Myxococcota_A > Polyangia > Polyangiales > Houyiibacteriaceae > JBCCRV01. The sequence goes on from JBCCRV010000026.1 coordinate 15,666, forward strand.
TAGGCGAGGTTGATATGGGCGTAGGCCTTCCCGTAGGAGCCAAGTAGCGCGGCGCTCGTTGCGAGCGCCTGAAGAAGTAGGGTGGCGGCGTGGTCGTAGGCACCCAGCCGGTTGTAGCTATCGGCCAGATTCAAGGCGGCCTGCGCGCTTCGCTGCCGGTCGCCCCGCTCTTCGAGCAGTTCACGAACCACCCAGTAGGCTTGCCGTTGGCCCGCGTAGTCGCCCTGGCAAACGCTCACTTGGCCCGTCCATTGGGCAGCTTCCGCGCGCAGCTCGGGCGCATGCACGGCCACGAGCCGCTCCATCGCATGCTGTTCCACGAGGGCGCGGTCGATCGCGCCGTGAAAGGCGAGGGCGGCGGCGTACTTGCCGCGGCACTGCGCCTCGACGGCAGGTGTGGGGGCGGTTTTTATGGCCGCCTCGAATTGCTGCTCGGCGTCTTTCCACTCGCCGGCGCGAAAGGCGACCACGGCTTGCCGCGCGCCGGTGAGGGCTCGATCCGCAGGGGATTCGCTCAGCGACACGGCGCGCGTGAGCTCCGCCGCCTCGTCGTCGAAACGCCCCGTCAGCTCATGCACGTAGGCCATGGCAGATGCGAGACGAAATGAGTCCTCGCCCAAGCGACGCGCCGCATCGGCCGACGTCCTTGCGCGCGCGAAGGCGCCCGCTGCGTAGGCGTCGAGGGCCGCTCGCGCATACCACTGCCCGGCGGCCCCGCGCTCGTCGGCGCCGTCAAAGTGCTCCGCCACGATCACCGCGGGAATGTTCGGAAGGTCGCAAAGCGCTTCGGCGACGCGTCGATGGGCTTGCTGCCGTGCGGGCACCGTGAGCGAGGCGAGGGATGTGGCCGAAAGTGCATGCGTTGCAATACGGAGCGAGCGCGGCGTGTCGCCGGCGCGAACGAGTCGTGCCCGGCGCAGCGCGTCGATGTCCGATTCGTTCGCGTCGCCTAGGGCGTCGAGCCAAGGGCGTTCGATCGAACGATCGCCGAAGACCGAGAGCCGAAGGAGCAGCGCGCGGGCCGACTCGGGAAGGCCGTCCAGACGCGCCCGAAGGGCGGCTTCGATGCCCGGATGGAGCGTGTCGCCGTCGAGCTTTGAACGGCTCAGGTACTGAACGAAGAGCGGGTTGCCTTCGGAGCGCGCGACGAGGCGCTCGAGAGCGTCCGGATCCAGCGCCGGTGCCATGCGCTCCACCTCGGTTCGCGAGAGCGCCCCCAGCGTGAGTTCGCGCGCCACACCTTCCCAGGCCAGGGCGCTTCGGCTGGCTGCAAGCACAAGAACGCGCGGGCTCGCGGCGAGCGATTCGACGAAGCGCAGCTCGCCCTCTCCGAGTTCGTCGGCTCGATCGACGAGCACGAGGGTGGCCCCGGGTGCGGCAAGCAAACCTTCGTGAAACGCCTTTTGCGCGTGTTGAACCCGCGCACGCGACGATCGGGCGTCCTCCCCTGTTAGCGCATCCGCCGGCGTAAGCGCGTAGCGCGTCCAGCGCACGCCGAGGCCATGGGCGATGGCGATGGCCTCTTCGAGCAGGCGGGTCTTCCCAATGCCGGGCGGGCCGAGCACCTGCATGAGCGCGCCACTGCCGTTGCTCACTTGGCGGAGTGCGGCTTCGAGCACTTGCAGTTCGAACGTTCGGCCGACAAATGCCGGCACGTCGTTGCCGATGCGTTCGCTCGCTTGAAGATAGCCGTCGATCACGCTTGGCTCGACGTCGCAGGGTAGGAGGCTGGCCGATTCCTTAGCGACGAGAATGCCGCGAATGCCCTGCGCCTTGGCGGCTTCGAAGGCCGCGCTTAGGGCTTCGACCCTCTCCGTTTGGCCGTTGCTCACGTAGGTGCTCGCGACGATCACGAGGCCGTGGGCGCCCGCCCGGCATGCGGCCCATGCCTCTCCGACGGTCTGAGGCTTCCAGCCGGATTCTCCGAAGACCTGCAGTCCCGCATCGGACCGGACCGCAAGCACGATTTGGCGCTGCGGCATCGCGGGCGAGGCGAACGCGAGCGAGGAGAGCGCGTCGGCCAACTCCTGCGCGGTGCAACGCTCTTCGCGCCGGTAGGCCAGGCAGCGCATGAGGACGGGATCGAGTTCGCTTGGTCCGCGCGGCAGGGCGGGAACGGCGCGCGGCCCCAGGGCCGGGCGCCGAAAGGGCAGGTCGCCAGCGACGAGCTGGAAGAGCATGACGCCGAGCGAATAGACATCGGCGCGTCCGTCGACTCGGCTGGCGTCGACGAGCTGTTCCGGGGCCATGTAGGCCGGCGTGCCCATCGATGCCCCCGTGCGGGTCGCCATCGCGGAGGACTCAAGCTTCGAAATGCCGAAGTCGATCAGCTTGGGCACACGTGAGCCTTCGAGCAGCATCACGTTGGCCGGTTTGACGTCGCGGTGCACGATCCCGCGCGCATGCGCCACGGACAGGGCCTCGGCCAAGGTCGCGATGACCGCCACGGCTTCCGCTGGCGTGAGCGCTTCGGCCCGCATGCGCGCATCGAGGTCCTGGCCCTTGAGGTATTCGTAGACGATGAAGGGAACGCCGTCTTCCATCCGGCCCACATCCAGCGCCCGCACGATGTTCTCGTGCTCGAGGGTGGCCGCGGCCCGCGCTTCGCCTTCGAAGCGCCGGCGGACTTCCGAGTCGATGCCAAAGCGTGAGCGCAGCACCTTGAGGGCGACGCTGCGTCCGAGCCATCGATGTTCCGCCTCGTACACGGCGCCCATGCCGCCTTCGCCGAGGCGACGGATCACCCGGTAGCGTCCTTCGATCGTTAGCCCGACGAGTGGATCGGCGGCCTTCGGTCCCGCGGTGCGCTGTCGGCTTCGGGCGAGCGCACCCACTAGGGCGCGCGCTTCATCGGAGCGATCGAGCAGGAGCTCGATCTCGCGCCGCTCGTCGGCGGAGGCGCGCCCCTCCACGAAGGCTTCGAGTCGCGGAAGCAGCCGCGCGTATTGCTGCGAATCCATGTCTCCGTCAGGCTCCGGACCATATGCCGATTTGGGGCCCCGCGCATCTGAAGCACCGATTCTGCCTGCTCCTATGGGCGGCGATGGCGTGCGGCGACGACGCCGCCGAGCTCTGCACCGTCGAAGCGCTCGAAGAAGCGCTCTGGAGTGCGGAGGCAGGCGATACGGTCATGGTCGGCGCATGCCGCATCGAGGGGGCCTTTCGCATTCCCGATGGCGTGCGCGTGCTCGGCCAGGTCGGCAGCGTGGTGGCGATTCCGCTGCAGGATGGTGCCGACGGCGTGGTGATGAGCGGCGAGGCCGTGCTCGAGTCCGTGGCCATCGAGTCGGCGGGAGGAAGCGCCGTGCTCGTGCGAAACGGCGGCACCCTTCGGGACGTGCGCATCGAAGCGGAACGCGGCGCTGCCGTGGCGGTTGCGGGCGGGTCCGTACGGTTCGAGCGCGTCGAGCTCATCGGCCCGGTGAGCGACCCCCTCGATGGCCGGTGGGTGCGCGTGGAGGGCTTTGCCGTTCCGGGCGAATGCGCCGAGGACTGCGAGTGCGTGCCGGGCGAAGTGCGAAACGACGCGGCGGAAGTGTGCGACGCGAGCGGCGAGTTCGTGACCTTCGGGGCCGTGTACGGGATCTTCGCGCGCGACGCGCAGCTTGAACTGGTGGATGTGTCGATCCGCCAGTTCGCCCTGGCCGGCGCGGTCTTCGAAGACTCCACCGTTCGGTGGGAAGGCGGGGGCGTATCCGACGGCCTCGGCACCGGTGTCTTGGTACGCGGCGGAGCCGGCGAGCTGATCGATGTGCGCGTCGAGGCCGTTGGCGAGGGGCTACGCGGCACCGCTTCTTACGGGGTCATCGCGCAGAGCGCTGAGCTGCGTTCGCAGCGCCTCACCGTCGTGGGCGGCGATCGCTACGGCGTACTTCTTCGCGGATCGACGGGCACCCATGAGGACTTCGTGGCGGAAGGAAACGGCGACGTGGGCCTGTGGATCTCCGAGTCCATTGGCGTGGCCGTAAACGGTGCAAGCCGCATCGAAGACAACGCCTTTTCCGGCGTCGTCGTGGTCGACGGCGAGGACGTGAACCTCGATGGATTGCGCGTGGCGGGAACGCGCAGCGTGCTTCGAACGCTCGGCAGCCCCTTTGGCGCGCGTGAGATCGGGGACGGCATTCATCTGCAGCGCTCGCCTGGCGCGACCCTCCGCGGCCTGGAGGTGGAGGGCAACGAGCGCGTGGGTGTGCTCGTCGAGCTCGGCCCCGACCTGCCCGCCTTTGCTGACGTGCGCGTCGATGCCGTACCCGGCGGTTTCGGGGCGATCGCCGGCAGCGCCGCCGGAGGCGAGCTCACCGCCGACGCGCCCGAAGGTTGGGACACGGGCATCACCCGCGGACCGGAGGCGCTCGCGCGCGACGCCGCCATCGGCACTACGGTGGCGCTGATCCGCGTCTCTGCCCCGCCCACCGCCGTCGAGCAAGCCCTTGGTGTGATCCCGATGTTCTAGACCACGAACAAGCGACCTTTTTCAAAGGTCCGCTTATTTGTGGGCTAGGCACGGCGGAGCCGTGCCCGTTTGGGGTGAGGTCATCTCGAACCTAGTTCGAGTGACGAGGGGCCCTTGTGAAGGGCCCTTAATGAGAAACGCTAGACCTCAATCAAGCGAACCTCGCTTGATTGAGGTCTAGAGAC
>JBCCRV010000027.1:0-20262 GCA_039201085.1 Myxococcota bacterium
ATCGGGCTACGCTCTCGCCGTGGAGCCCATCATTCATCTCGAAAAGGTGATGAAGCGCTACGGCAGTCTGCAGGCGCTGAGCGGCGTGAGCCTCTCGCTGCGTCCCGGGCGCATTGGTCTGTTGGGCCCGAACGGCGCCGGCAAAAGCACGCTCATGAAGACGCTCCTCGGCCTCGTCGAACACGATGAGGGCGACGTTCGCGTATTCGGCGACGCCGTGCGTCGCGACCCCTTCGCGATTCGTGCACGCATTGGCTACATGCCCGAGGGCGACGCCGTTCTGCCGGAGCTTACAGCCCTGCAATACACGATTCTGGCCGCCGAGCTTTGCGGCATGCCGCGCGGCGAAGCGACGGTCCGCGCGCAGCAGGTCCTGTACTATGTTGGTCTTGGCGAAGCGCGCTACCGCCGCTTGGGCAGCTTTTCCACGGGCATGAAGCAACGCGCCCGCTTGGCCCAGGCGCTCGTCGGTGATCCGAAGCTGTTGCTGCTCGATGAACCGACGAGCGGCCTCGATCCGCGCGGCCGTGATGAAATGCTCGCGCTGATTGTGGACATTCCGAACCGTACGGGCGCCAGCGTGCTGCTCTCCACGCACATTCTTCCGGACGTGGAAAAGACCTGCGATCAAGTTGTGGTGATGGCCTCGGGCGAGGTTCGCTACGCCGGCGAGCTGGCGCCGCTCCTGCGCAGCGACGAAGGCGTCCTGGACGTGCGCGTTAAAGGTGACGGCGCGGCGTTCCGACAGGCGCTCGAACTCGAGCGCTGCATCGTATCCGGGGAACACGGAAAGTTTGAGGTTCGCCTTCCCGACGGTGGAACGACGCGCATCGTGCTGGAGGCCGCGCGAAGCACCGGAAGCTCGCTTCGTCACCTTGCCCCATTCGCGCGCCGCCTCGAGTCCGCGTTCTTCGAAGCGATCGCCGAGTAGGGCGATGGCGTTCTTCGACGGATTCTTCGAGCGAATGGAGCGCCGCGCCCAGCAGAGCGCGATTCTCGGCCGCGTTGAGCGTTTCTTCGACGACGTGCTGCTCGACGAGGCGTCGAAGGAAGCGCTCGAGCGTGCGGACGAGGCTCTCGCGCGCGGCGACGCCGAGATCGCCGAGGCGCGCTTTCTCGAAGTGCTCGCGGCCCACCCGCACCTCGCGCGCGCGGCCGTCGGCCTGGCCCGGGCGCGCACCGTACTTGGCGACGCGCCCGGCGCGCTAGCGGCGCTGGAAGAAGCGCGTACGCTGACGCCTGCGGACCCGCAGCTTGCGCTGTGGGAAGCCCGGGCGGCCCTTGAAGTTGGCGAGGTGGAACGCGCCCGCGATGCCGCACGCTTTGCAGCGCGCGGCTTGAGTCGGGAGCCGCCCGCCTTTGCGGATGCATCGGCGACCCTCGCCTGGGCCGAATGGCGCCTTGGGCGTCCGGACCGCGCGGCCCGCGAGCTTCGAAAGGCCATTGCGTCCGACGCGCGGGTTGAGCTTCGTGTGGCGTTGGTCGCAGCGCTCGTGGACGCGGGCAAGGGGCGGGACGCGGCGCGGGAGGCGAGCCACCTTGCGCCGGAAGCCCTTCGGCCGGCCGACGCGCTGCGCGTAGGCCAGGCGCTTCTGCGCGCCGCCGAGGGGGGCGAAGCGTTCCTATCCGCCGCGGCTAAGGGGGGCGAAGGCTCCGCCTATACGGCGCTCGCCCAACTCGCCGTCGACGGTCAGGGCGACGGCGTGGCCGCTTCGCGCCTTGCCGTGGCGCGAGGAGGCGGCGGTGCGGCGTTGGAGTTGCTCGGTCGCGCACTGGTCGCCGCAGGTGACGGTGCCGGCGGCGCCGAAGCGTACGAAGCCGCGGCCCAAATGGGGCGTCCCGGGGCCTATGAACGGGCGCTTGAGGTCGTGCCCCTCGAAGACCAGGCGCGCCTGGAAAGCCTTGGTGAAGCGCCCGACCCGATCGGTGCGGTGGCGCGGACGCTTGACGTGCTCGTTCAGGAACGGTCGCTCACGGATGCGGACGAGGCCACCCTTCGCGCCCTTGCCGAAGACGGCGGCGCGCCTGCGCGCGCGTTCCTCGCGCTCGCGTTGCTCGAAGAGGCGCGCGGCAACGCCGCTGAGGGCCTCGTCCAGCTCGATCGCTACGAGGAAGCCCGCGGTGAGGGCGATGCGGCCATGCGCCGGCGTCTGCTCCGGCTTCGTTGGTCGGAGGGCGGCGATGGCGTTCACCTGCCTTCGGCCATCGACGTCGTCACGGCCTTTGGCGCGACGCGCGGCCTTCGTGAGGTCGAGCATGGTGCTGAACGGCTTCGCGAGGATCTCGACCGGCCCTTGCTGCTCGGCGTCCTCGGCGAGTTCAACGCCGGCAAGAGCACCTTCATCAACGCCTTCATCGGCGAGTCGATTGCGCCCACCGGCATCGTGCCGACGACGGCCACCCTGAATGTGATCCGCGGCGGCGTCGAGCCCTTGGTTCGCGTGCAGTTTCGCGACGGGTCGCGCCGTGAGGGAAGCCCCGAGCGCTTGCGGGCGATGCTGGAAGGACTGGAGGCCGTGGGCGGTGAAGCGGCCGGTGCGGCGCAGATAGATCGGGTCGAAATCGTGCTTTCGGACCCGCTCTTTGAACGCGTTTGGCTCGTCGACTCGCCGGGCACCAACGCACTCGATCCCGAACACGAGCGCCTGGCGCGCGAAGCGGCCAAGCGCGCCGATGCGGTGTTGTGGATCTTTGACGCAGCGCAGGCCGGCAAGCTGACGGAGACGGAGATGCACGAGGCGCTGCGTCAGCAAGGGCGGCGCGTGATCCCCGTGTTGAACAAGGCGGACCGGCTCAAGGACGGCGAGCTCGAAGAGGTTTCGGCGGTGATCGAAGAAGGCTTTGGCGCGCCGCCGGTCCCGCTGAGCGCAAAGGCTGCGCTGCGCGCACGCCTCGCCGGCGACGATGCGGCGCTCAAAGCCAGCGGATTGCCGGCGCTGATGGCGCGGCTCGAACGCGAGGTATTCTCCGTGTCGCGCGAGCTAAAACGGGCCGCGACGGCCGGCAGACTTCGGCAGCTCGTGGCCGTCGCGCTGGAAGCGGAGGAGCAGGCGGCGGCGGCATTGAGCGAGGCCGTCGCACGCGCGCACACGCGCATGGAGGAGTTCGAGCGCATGCGTCCGAAGGCGCTGCTGGCCGTGGAGGATGCGCTTCGCGAGCTTCAGCGCGGTCTCGATGCGACTTTCGCGGCCGCTGAAAGCGAGCTGGGAACGCTCGCGTCCCAGCGGGCGGATGAGCACGGGCGTGAAGACCGGCTTTTTCTCGAAGAGCTGATCGCCGCGGGCGTCGACGCGGCGACGGAACGTAGTGCGCGCCGACTTCGGGCCATGCTATCGGCGGCGCTCGTCGACCATGGGCCCGTGCCGCCCAACGTGGGACGGATCGCGCTGGCCCAGTTTGCCGGACGGCAGCGCGGCCGACTGGAGGCGGGGGTTGGACGCTCGATCAAGGAGCTGCGCCTGACGGACCTTCGGGTCGACCCCCGTGATCGCCTGCGCGATGCGTTGGTCGACGCCGTCGATGAGGTTCTCTTGAACGCTCACAATGAGGCCGCCGACGGGCTCGAGGCGGCGAGGCGCGCCGTGTCCCGCCACGAAGCCTCCGTCCGTGCACCGCTTCTCGTGCTGGACGAATCGCTCGCGGATATCGTGTAGCAGCCGTCGTTTGGCCCGCCGTGGGAGCTGCGCTCGGGTGCCGCGGCGTCATGCTCCGTGCCGACCGCTCGGCCGACTTCGAACGGTCTCCCGAGGACCCTTACGCACACAAGGACGCGCCAGGATCGGACGTAGAATGCGAACGATTTTCGACCCAGTTGGCCAGATAAGGGCCACCGAAGGGCGCTCCAACGCCCTGCCCAATTTGTGGCGTCCGACGCTCCGAGCAGCCATCTCGGCCCTTTATCGCTAGTTCCCGCCGAGGTTGGGCCAAAGGCAGCTTCCTCCAACTCCGCTCTTCCTTCCGACGGGTTTCGGCGCGTATACTGGCGTACGGCACGGAGATCGCATGGAGATCAAACAACAGCTACGGCTCTCACAGAGCATCGTGATGACGCCGCAGCTGCAGCAGGCGATCAAGCTGCTGCAGATGTCGCGAATGGAGCTCGTCGAGCTGGTTCAAGAAGAACTGCTCGAAAACCCGGTCCTGGAAGACGGAATGGAAGGGCGGGATGCGCGTGAGGTGTCGATGGTGGCGGAAGAATCGCCCACCATCGACAAACAGATCGAGCGGGACGACAAGGCGGCTACGGATCAGGCTGACCAGGACAAAAAGGACGACATCGACTGGGAGCGCTACCTAGAGAACTACGCGCTCCAGCAGCCCCTGCCAAAGGTGCGACGAGGTCCCGACGAGGAGATGCCGGGCGTCGACCAAACCCTTTCGCGTGGCGAAGACCTCGGGGACCACCTCGCTTGGCAGCTGCGCATGGGCGATTTCGTCGAAGAAGAGCAGCGCTTTGGCGTGCTCGTACTCGGCCAGCTCGACGACGCGGGTTTTCTGAAGATGGAAGGCGCGGCTGCCGACGAGATCGTTCCCCGTCTGGCGGAAGAAGCCGGCATGCACGCTGAGGACGCGGAAGAAGTGCTCCTTATGATGCAGCACTTCGATCCCATTGGCTGCTGCACGCGAAGCCTTGAGGAATGCCTGCTCGTCCAGGCGGACCACTTCGAGATGGACGAGCTGACGAAGCGCGTCCTACGCGACCACCTCAAAGATCTCGAGCGTCGCAACTACAACAACATCGCGAAGGCCCTCGAGATCGAAATCGAAGAGGTCTACGACATCGCGCAAGTCATCACAGAGCTTGAGCCGCGTCCGGGCCGCAACTTCGCGAGCGGCGACGAGCACTACATCACACCGGACGTGTACGTGCACAAGGTGGGCGACGAGTACTACGTCGTCGCGAACGACGACGGTATGCCCAAGCTGAAGATCAGCGGGTTCTACCGAGCCGCGATGGCGGACGACCCGAAGGCCAAGGAGTACATCAAGGGGAAGCTGCGCAGCGCCCAGTGGCTGATTCGATCGATCGATCAGCGGCGTAAGACCATCGTGAAGGTCACGGAGTGCATCGTGGAGAAGCAGCGTGAATTCTTCGACAAGGGCATCGAGCACCTCAAGCCCATGATCCTGCGCGACGTCGCCGAAGCCGTCGGTCTGCACGAAAGCACCATTTCGCGCGTGACCTCCAACAAGTACGTCAACACGCCTCGCGGCCTGCTGGAGCTGAAGTTCTTCTTCAACAGCGCGATTCGCCGCGACAACCAAGAGGACATCGCGTCCGAGAGCGTGAAGCAGGAAATCAAGAAGATCGTCGGGAGCGAGGATCCGAAGGCGCCGTATTCGGACCAGAAGCTGGTCAAACTATTGGCGGAAAAGGACATCAAGATCGCCCGACGGACCGTCGCCAAGTACCGGGAGATGCTCGGCATTCTGAGCAGCACCAAGCGAAAGAAATACTTCTAGCCCACGTTCACTGCGGAGGACGGTCTTCGTTGCCCGGCTCCTCCCCAACAACCGGCGCTTCGCCAACAAGCGGAGAGCCCAGCCCCAGACCGATGGAGAAACATGCGCATCAACTTCACCTTTCGAAACTTTGACTCGTCAGAACGCATCAAATCGTACGCCTCGGATAAGATCGCGAAGTTTCAGAAATACCTGAGGGCACCGCTCGATGCGGAGGTCGTGGTTTCGGTGGAGCGCCATGTTCATATGGTGGACGTGACGGTCACCGCGGACGGCCAGCGCTACTCGGCCAACGCCGAGTCGGAAGACATGTACGCGTCCATCGACCTCTGTCTCGACAAGGTCAACCGTCAGATTCGAAGCCAAAAGGACGCGCAAACAAGCCGCAAGCGGCACGGTTAGTCCACCGCCGGCGCTGCGCGCCGTCCAAAATGGGCGAGGTACGCGTCGCAGCGCAAGCGCGGACGCGCCGGTCCGAAAACGGCCCGCGCGCGGTCGTTCCTCCTTGAGATTTTAAGCTTCGAGCTCTTGGAGGATTGCTTGTGGCGTGTTGCAGGCGAGTAGGCGTGTTCGCCGGTCTTGTTCGCGCAGTACGCGGAACGCCTCGGCGAGGAGCCGCAACAGCTTCGTCGGCTGCTGCGTGGGCGCGAGTACGCCGAGCACGAAGTGAACGGGAGCGCCGTCGATCGACTCGAAGTCCACGCCGCCGGGAACGATCACGAGGGCGGCGCGTACCGAGTCGATGGCAAGGCGTCCGTGCGGTACGGCCACGCCGCTGCCGACGCCGGTGGTCTGAATCGCTTCGCGCTCGAGCAGGACGTCATAGCACGCGTCTGCATCGAGTTCCGTGTCCGTCGATAAGAGCCCGGCCACCTCGCGAAGGGCCGCTTCCTTGTCGCCCGGCTTGCCGAAGGCGATTCGACTCTCCTCAAGGTATTCCGCGAGCGCCATGGCCCAGGGGCCTACCAGACGCGAGCGAGTTCTTGCAAGCTCTCGCTGCGGCGCTCAGCGAAGCGCCCATGCGAGAACGCGGGCGCCGTCTACGGCGGGGACGTCGGCGTGCCGCGCGCTCGACCGTTCCGCCAGCACACGCTCGCGTGCGTTCGATTGTCGAAGGCGCTGGCGGAGTCGACGCTGCTGCACGCCCGTCGAGCCCCCGGTCGTTAGGCTGACGAGTCGCCGGGTGTCGTCGCTCATCACCCAGTCTGCGAAGCGCGGGGTGCCGCCGTAGAGGGCGTCCATAAGGAGGACTGCGTCGATCGAAAGGCGACTGCCGATCCATCGAAGGGCGGTCTCGTACCCGGCCGAATGCGCCATCAGCGCCAGCTTCGCCGGCGGCGCCAGCTCCAGCTCTTCGAGTGCGCAGCGTAGGAAGGACTCCACGTAAGGACCGGCGCGAAAGCGTCCAGGCGCGCCCGTACGTCTGCGAAAGGCAAGCTGGGGCGTGAGTACGACGCGCTGATCGCCGCCGAGCGTTTCGCCGAGGGCGGAGCCCGCTCGAGGCGCATCTCCGTCGGTGCAGCCGATCTCGCCCGGGTACATGAGCTGCCGTGCGCACCCTCTCCAGCCGTGTAGAAAGACGACAAGCGTGTACGGAGCCGAGCGATCGAAGTCCGGCGGAAGGTAGGCGACGGCGGCCGGTGCACCCGATGGCCGTCGATGGGAAGGCTCGAGGTCGGCGATGGCAAGCTCCACCAGGCCCGTGGGCGGTGGTGCGCTCGGCGGCGCAGGCGGGGCTTCGGGCGCTGCGCGAACGGCGGCCACCTGCGCCGTGGCCGACTCGCCCACGGGCGTGCAGGCGACCATCACCGTCAACCACGGCAGCCGAGCGAGCCTTTGAATCCACTCCCGCGGCGGTGATACGGTTCGGCGCATGGCTACCCAAGAAGAATTCGATTCCGCCGTGACCGCCGTCAAGGGCCTTCCAAAGACGCCCGACAACCAGAGCCTTCTCGACCTCTACGCTGCCTTCAAGCAAGCGACGGTCGGCGATGTGTCGGGCAAGCGCCCGGGCATGCTCGATGTGAAGGGCCGCGCGAAGTACGACGCATGGGCGAAGCTCAAGGGCACGAGCACGGAAGACGCACGCAGCAAGTACGTCGCCAAGGTTCGCGCTCTCGGCGCGTAGGGTGGCGATGGAGACGGCCCCAAAGGAACTGGTTCGGTGCCGTCGCCTTCGGTGATGCCCGGCACGAGCGTGTCGGCCCAAGAGGTGCTGGGGGACGTGGCCCTGCGCGAGCACCTGCGCGTGGTGGCCGGCGCCGTGTCTCTCGAACGACCCGTCGAGCACCCGCGCATTCAGAAATCGGGCCTGGCGCTCGTGGGGCACCACCACGGCATCGTTCCTACGCGCATTCAGATCCTTGGTGAGACCGAAGTTTCCTACCTCGAAACCCTGAGCGAGGCGGTGCTGGAGCAGCGGTGCCAGGGGCTGTTCGCGCTGCGGCTCAGCTTGGTGATCGTGACGCGCGGGGTCACGCCGCCGGCCGCCTTTCTCGACGAAGCGCGCCGGACGGAAACGCCCGTCGTGATCGCCGAGCCGCGTTCGAGCCGCACGATTCACCTGCTTCACAGCGTACTCGATCGCCTGCTGGCGCCGACGGAGACCCGTCACGGCGTGCTCGTCGACGTGCACGGCATCGGCATGCTGATCACTGGACCAAGCGGCATCGGTAAGAGCGAATGCTCGCTCTCGCTGCTCGACCGCGGACACCGCTTCGTCGCCGACGACCGGGTCGTGCTGAAACGGACCCCATGGGACGGCATCCTTGGCAGCGCGCCACCGAAGCTGCGCCACCACTTGGAAGTGCGCGGCGTGGGCATCCTCAACGTGCGCGACCTCTTCGGGGCGACGGCTGTGCGCGACGAAAAGCGCGTTGGGCTTGTCGTTGAGCTTGCGAAGTGGTCCGAGGATCTAGAAGTCGACCGGCTCGGCATCGACGACCAGAGCGAAGCGGTCCTGGGCATTTCGTTGCCGAAGCTGACGATCCCCGTGCAACCCGGCCGCAACATGGCGGTGATCCTCGAGGTGGCGGCGCGAAACCAGCTCTTGAAGGGCGCCGGCATTCACGGCGCGCGCGCCTTCATCGAACGCCTCTCGCAGCCGGACTGACCGAACTCGACCACGAACAAGCGACCTTTTTCAAGGTCTGCCGCGTACTCGGCACGGCGAAGCCGGGCCGCGGGGTGAAGCTCCACTCGGTTCGAGATGAGGGTGCCCTTGTGAAGGGACCCCAATGAGAAACGCGAGGCCTTGATCGAGCAAAGCTCGCTTGATCGAGGACGGCAGGGTTCTTGATCCGGTTGCATGAGATTCAGCCCAAGGGTCCGCTTTCACGTCCTGTATGCTCTGCGGCATGCAGATTGTGGTCGTGACGGGAATGAGCGGTGCCGGGCGGTCGACGGCCCTCCATGCCCTCGAAGACCTAGGCTTCTATTGCGTCGACAACCTCCCACCCTCGCTGGCGCCGGAACTCATCGCGCTCGCCGCGGGCGAAGCGAGTGTCGAGCGCGTTGGCCTGGGCGTTGACGTCCGCAACGGCGCTTTTCTTGCGGGCACCGAAGGCGTGATCGAGGCGCTTCGAGAAGGCGGTCACAGCGTTGAAGTGCTTTTCTTTGATGCGGCCGATCCGGTGCTTGTGCGCCGCTACAGCGAAAGCCGACGCCCCCATCCGCTCGCCCCCGACGGCGATCTGCTTGAAGCGATTCGCGCCGAGCGCGAACGGCTCTCGCTCCTGCGTGAAGAAGCCAGCCACGTCATCGACACGACGCGTTATTCGGTGCACGACCTCAAGCGTGAAGTGGTCGCCCATGTGGCGAGCGATGGACGGCGCATGGTCGTTCGCATCGTCAGCTTTGGCTTCAAATACGGCCTGCCCGTAGACGCGGATTTGGTCTTCGACCTCCGCTACCTGCCGAACCCTTATTTCGTCGACGAACTGCGTCCCAAAACGGGCCAAGATGCGGATGTCGCGTCGTACGTCCTCGAGCGCGAAGAAGCGCAGGAGCTTCTTGACGACGTAGGCCGCTTCTTCAACCACACGCTTCCGCGCTACGAGCGCGAGGGCAAAGCGTACCTTACCGTCGCCATCGGCTGCACCGGTGGCCGCCATCGAAGCGTGGCCGTGGCCGAAGAGCTCCATAAGCGCTTCGCTGAAGCCGGCTACACCCTTCACCTCGAGCACCGAGATGTAGGCCGCAAGGTTTACCCACCGAAGAAGTGAGCGAGAGCGCCGAAGAGTCGTGTAAGATCAAAAAACCCCGCGGCCGTCACGCGCGGGCCGCGGCCAAGCTCGTGCGCCTCGCTGGCGAACACGCGGGCAAGGTCGAGCTTGAGAAGGACGGCCAGCGTGTCGACGCCAAGAGCATCATGGGCGTGCTCCTGCTCGTCGGTTCGCAGGGAAGTCAGGTGAGCGTGTGCGCCCACGGTCCGGGCGCGGCGTTGATCGTGACGCGCATCGGCGAGCTCATCGCCGATCGCTTTGGCGAAGCGGAGTAGCGCTCACTCCGACGCTGGCGATGTTTAAATGGAGACGCCCACCCCATGGGGGCGGGCGCGCTCGAAACACGCTTGTTTCCCGTCAGAAGCCCCACTTCGATTCGAGGTAGCGTTCCAGCTGCGTTCGCTCCTCGCCCGCGAGGGCATGGCGAAAGATGATCACTTCGGCGATATCGCCGGTGAGCTGGTCGATCGTGTGGTCCGAATCTGCGCGCGTGCCCCCAAGCACGTAGGTGAGGTTCGCGAGGTTCGCTTGGGTGACGTTGCGCTCCATGTCGCCGGAGCGCTCCGCCGTTCGAAGCCCCATCACCAGGCGCTGTGCGGTCCGGGTGGTGATGGCACGAAAGGCGTCACCGAGTCCTGCCGCGTCCACTTCAACGAAGTCACCGCCGCTTAGGCTTGGCGGGCTGGTGTGGGTCGCGCGAAGGCCCAGGGCGTTGGACATGCGCATGCGGAAACCGGGTTGGTTGCTGCCGTTGACGGCGTAGAGAATGCCACCCTCGTCGGAGCCTTCGTCGTAGCGGCCGACGACGACCACGGTGTACTGGTCGCCGTTCTGCAGGAACGTCGTGGGCAGTACGAGCTCGTCGTTGCCATCGAAGTGCACGACCGGTTGGCCGTTCAGGCCATCCATCCGCACCACGGGGGCCGTGTCGAGGTCCGTTTCGCTTGCCGTGAACTGGCGCTCGAGGCCTCGTCGGCTGTTCCAGCGCACGACGTGTCCATCCATCGTGTCGAGCGTGTCGAGAGCGGACGCGTCCAGCCACGTGACGAGGTTTCCAAAGGACGAAACGTCGGGCTCGGGTGTACGACCGAGCCACTTTCGAACGAGGTA
The DNA here is from genome assembly GCA_039201085.1 of Myxococcota bacterium. GTDB lineage: Bacteria > Myxococcota_A > Polyangia > Polyangiales > Houyiibacteriaceae > JBCCRV01. The sequence goes on from JBCCRV010000027.1 coordinate 10,797, forward strand.
GCGCTCGACGTTCTCCCGGTCTTCAAAGTTGAGGGCGCGGTCGTACATCAGCACTTCGCCAATCGCGCCCGTCAGTGAAGGCACCTCAGGGTCGGCGGCGTTTGCGCCCAAGACCAGCGTCAGCCCACCTATGAGAGCTTCGATGGCTTCGCCGGAGCGAATCGCCCGGAACTCGCCGTCGACCCAAATGCTGGTGTCTTCATTGGTCTGCTGAATCGTGATGATGTGGTCTTCGCCGGACGCGTATCCGCTCACGGCGCCGAAGGAGTTTGTGCCGTTTGAGCCCGACACCCAGCTGTGACGGTAGGCGATGGCGTCCGTTCCCACGTCCCGAAGGCGCAGCCGCTCCGAATCTCCCGCGAACGCACTCATAATCGCGTTCTCCGTTTGCGCGTTTACGGCGATGAAGATCGTGTAGAACGCATTGCCGCCGATTTCGGCGAACTCGGTGGTTACGAGATGTTGGTTGTCGCCGCCGAAGGCAACGGCTGTGCGGTCCCCCATCGATCCGACGGACGGTCGGAAGGCCGCTTCGGCCGGCGAGAACGCATAGCCGGAAGGGCTCTTGTCCGACCAAGTCGCCACTGCGCCCTCTTCGAGGGTAAGTGTGTCCGAATCGTTGGCGTCCAGCCAAAGTACGGGGTCCGCAGCAAGCGTGAGCGCGGGTTCATCGCATACTTCGCCAGTCCACTCGGCATCGCACGCGCACGCGCCGTCGACGCACGCGCCGTTGATGCAGCTGATGTCCCCGCACGGGTCGGGAAGGTCCGGTTCGGAGTCGGCGCGCGCATCAACGCTGGTTTCGACTGCCGCATCGAGCGGCACGTTCGTATCGGGCTGAACAGCGCCGTCCGGATTCACCATTGCGTCTGGGGCGGGGTCGGAGCCGCCGCATCCGAGCGCGAGAAATAGCGAAAAGAAAAGGGTGCGTGGTTTGGTCATGATTTGCCTCCGCTCCCCCTTGAGCAGCGGACGTGCCAACGCCGTCAGGACCAACTTTTCCCAGATTTTGTCGCGCATCGACCTCACGCCTCTCTGGACCAGGTGGACCACATGGACCACGCGGTCCGCTGGGTCCAAGCGCGAACGTGAAGCGGGCGGCCTGCGACGGCGCGCCGAGTTTCCAGCCGTGTCAGCCGCGAAACGAATCGAGATCGATCCCAAAGCGCGCGGCGAGCCGGCGAACCTGGGAGCGTGATGTGCCAAGGTCACGCGCAGCCGCGCTCACGTTGCCCTGATGACGGGCAAGGGACGCGCGAAGCTTCTGTTCGGTCGCTTCCGGGTCTTCTCGCGCGGACGATTCGCTTTCCCGGGGGCTGCGCAGCGCTTCCGGCAAGTGCTTGCGGTCGATCTTCGTTCCCTTTGCCACCGCGGCAGACGAGGCGAGCGCATGCCGCACTTCTCGAACGTTGCGCGGCCAGTGGTAATCGAAGAAGGCTCGCGCCGCGTCCTGCGTAAAGCTGAGCCTGGCGTTTTCCCGTTCGACAAGCGTGCCGACGATCAAACCAATGTCGGCCGGTCGCTCCCGGAGCGGAGGGACGGTGAACTGGTACCCTGCCAGACGCGCATACAAATCCTCGCGAAACCGTCCCTCCCGAACGGCCTTGAGCAGGTCCTGATGGGAGGCGGCGACAATCCGAACGTCCACCCGTTCGGGCTGGTCCGAACCGACCGGGAGGACTTCGCCTTCTTGAAGCACCCGAAGCAGCACGGCCTGCGCGTCCAACGGCATCTCGGCGATTTCGTCCAAGAAGAGCGTGCCACCGTCGGCGGCGCGAATTAGTCCCCGGCGGTTCGCCGTCGCCCCTGAGTAGGCGCCCTTTTTTGCGCCGAACAGCTCACTCGTGACGAGCGTGGGGGGAAGTGCGCCGCAGTTCACCGCTACAAGCGATTCCCGGCCCGAGTCCTCGTGAACCGATTGGGCGAGGAGCTCCTTGCCCGTGCCGGTTTCACCATGAATCAAAACTGGCAGCGACGACTCGGCCACGCCTTCCAAGTCCAAAAAGGCCTGCGCCAAGTGCGCGTAGAGCGTCGCGAGATGGGCGCGACCGGGCGGGACGCCAACAAGATCCAGATCCGGTTCATCGGCGAAGCTCGTGCCATCCGTTAGGAAAAGAAGGAGCGTCTGGCCGGCCGAAACCACCGCGCGGTCGCGAAGTTCGGCCGAGTCCGTCAGGGCCACGCCGTCCAGGGCCGATCCGTTCTTGGACCCCGCATCCTCGACGCGCCAGCCGCTGCCATCGCTGCGAAACCGGAGGTGTCTCGATGAAAGAAAGCCGTCGGACACTTCGATGCGCAGCACTCCGTTGCTTCGCGTTCGTCGGCGGCGGGCGCCCCGACCAAACTCCACCGAATGAATGCCCTGAAGCGAAAAGCGCGCCGGGCGGGTAGTCGGATGCGCGCAGTCAAAGGCGAGGACAAGCTGCGGTCCGCTGATCGGTGGCCGCACCAAGGAAGAGCGATCCGACGCCATCGTGAGCGTTCGCGTCACGTTTGCCTCCGTGCTTCAAAGTCCATCTTGAGTCGAAGGGCTGAACGCTTCGATGCGCGGAACGCTGCCGCCGCGAGTCTTCCGCGCCCGTGGCGCCCAAGCCAGCGGCCCCAAAGCCAGCGGCTCCGTGGAACCCCGATCGGAAAGATCGCAGCGAAGAGCTGCATGCGTCCGAGGGCCAGGCGGGCGTTGGACGACGAGGGGTCGAGCTCAACGAGCACTTCGGCGGTGCTCGCGTACCCCTCGAGCAGGTAGTGAGCCGTTGGAACCGGGAGCTTTCGCCCAAATTCGAGGGCGCGCTCGGCCGCGGCGATGGCCGACTCACGCTCGCCCGCGGCCAGGTGCACGGCTGCGGCAAGACCTTCGAGTCGAAACTGTTCCGCCGGCTGCGGAAAGACGACGAACTCCTCGCGTGCCAAGTCGAGAGCCCGGGCCGCGGCGGTCAGCGATCGTTTGCGCAGCTCGCATTCGGCCAGACCGAGGGCGCCCCAGGCGCGGTGCTGGAGGTTTTCAAATTGATGGCCTGCTTGCACGACGCCTTCGAAGTGGTCCCTGGCGGCGGCGAAATCGCCGCGGTAAAGCCGCGACATACCCATGACCGTTTGGCTTTCGCCGTGAAAACGTCGGTCGCCGATTGCCAAGCAGAGCTCCGCGGCGTGCCTAAGGTCCGCGTCGAGTGTGTCCCAATCTGCGACACCCACGCCGTAGACGCTGACGATGAAGTGTACGTACGCGCTGGCGGCGGGGTCTCCGACCGTTTCGGATGCGTCCTTCGCCAAACGGACGTAGCGGCGTGCCACGCCGTGAAGGGGAATGCCGCCGGCGGCGACGGCCATCGTTGCGTACGCGCGCGCGAGCTCCGGTGACGCCGGAGCGCTCTCGGCGGCGTTCAGCGAGCGCAGGGCCGCGTCGAGCATTCGCGGGAGGTCGCTGTCGAACCAGTAGGTTTCCACGAGGCGCTGGTAGGCGCGTGCCATGCCAAGGGCGTCCTCTTCGTTGAGCGTTCGGCGCTTCAGACGCGCACCTGCTTGGCGCGCGACCTGAGCGGCAACGCCGAGGGCGAAGGCGGGGCCTCGCTTCGCGGCATCACCGCGGCGGGCGAGCGAGCTTAGGAGCCGCTCCCGACCGGCTTCGAAGTCGCCGAGCCCCATCATCGCTTCGCCGATGCCCACTTCCCAGTTCGCCCGTCGTGAATCGTGTGCCGGTGCCAACGCCTCGGCGTCTCGAAAGCGGCCCACGGCGTGCCGGTGCGCGCCGCGAGCGAGCGCTTGGCCGGCCGCGGAGACGAACGCGTCGATGGCGCGTTCGTCCTCACCTGCGCCGCGCCAGTGGTGGCCAAGTACGTCCGGGGTTGCGCGGTCCTGGAGCGCCACCGCGGCCCGTCGATGAACGCTGCGTCGCGCTTCCGCATTCAGTTCGGCGTACGCCGCTTCGCGCAGTTTGTCATGGGCGAAGCGCAGCGGTCCCTCGTCGGCAATCAGCACATGGCGTCGCGCGAGTTCGTCCACAGCGTCCACGTTCCCGTTGAGTTCGGCCACCGCCACGAGCGTAGGCAGGTCGAAGTCCTCCAACACGGCGGCCGCCGCCAGCGCGCGACGGGCGGCTGCGGAGAGATCGGAAAGCCGTCGTGCGATCAGGGCCCGCAAGCCGCGGGGAAGAGGCACCGCCAACGCGTCTTCCGTTCCGAGTGACCATCCGCCGCGCGCGTCGCGCTTCAGCAGGCCTGCTTCGAGGGTCGCTAGGAGGTACTCCGCCACGAAGAACGGATTTCCATTGGATTCCTTGTTGACGTATTCCGCGATGCGGTCGGACGAATGGGCCAACATGTCCTGAACCAGGCGCTGAACGTCCCCTTCGCCGAGTCGATTCAGCCTCGTGCGTTCCGTCGCAAGCTCGCTTAGGGCGGACGGCGCTTCATCGCTTCGAAACGTGCCCACCACCAGCACGGGGGCATGCGGCAGCACTTCTCGCGCCAGGTAGCGAAGGGCGTCGTAGGTCAACGCGTCGGCCCACTGCAGATCGTCCAGCACGAGAAGGAGCGGGCCCGCTGCGCTCGCTTTCGTCACGGTCGTGGCCAACGCCTCGAATAGCCGAGCCCGGGATTCGGCGCCGCGCAGCTCAGGGGGTGCCGCTGTCTCAATGCCCGGCAGGTTTCGAAGGCTGGGCACGACCTGGGCGAGCACCGCACCCGTTGCTCCGAAAATGGCTTGGCTTTGCGCAGCGTCTTCCAAGCAAGCGTCCGCCAGCCGTTCAAGCGGTCCACGAAAGGCGTGCAGCGGGGAGCCGCCGTGGCTGGGGCACTCGCCCTGAAGTACGCGCGTTCGCGAGCGTGCGGCTCGCAGCCCGAGTTCGTTGACCAGCCGGGTCTTGCCGATGCCGCTTTCGCCCGCAACGAAACGAAGCGCTCCGGCGCCCTCGCGGGTGCGTTCGAGGGCGTCTTCAAGTTCCTGCAAAGCCATCGCACGTCCGACGAACGCCGGCCGGTAGAGGTAGGGCCGCGCCGGCGGCGCGGCCCAGCCGGGCTCGGTGGCGCCAAGCTCTTCCAGCATGTGTCCCACGTCGTCCGCGTGGCCGATACGCTCCCGCGGGTCTTTCGCGAGTAGGTTGGCGATGAGTGCGTCAAAGGCGTCCGGCAGCGAAGGCGAGTGGGCCGAGGGCAGGGAGGGGACCAGTTCGAGATGGCCACGAAGCATCGCGTTTACCGTAAAGGCTGCGAAGGGACGACGGCCCGTGGCGAGTTCGTAGAGAATGCAGCCGAGTGCATAGAGGTCGGCCCGGGCGTCGACGGCGTCCCCGCGAATGATCTCGGGCGCCATGTACGCGGCTGTTCCAGCGAAGTTCCAACGCACGTTCAGTTCTTCGCGCGAGCGCGCCCGCTGGACAGAGGCGAGACCGAAGTCGACGACAACCGGTTCGGTACCGTCGCGCAGAATGATGTTCTCGGGTTTGAGGTCTCGATGAACAAGCCCCTCGCCGTGAAGGTGGGCGAGGGCGTCGCAGAGCGCTCGGCCGATTTGCAGTACCTTTAAGAGCTCAACGCCCGAGCCCTGTACCGCACTCGCGGCACCGGGCGCAGCCCAGCGCTCCGCATCGAGCGTTCGTGTCCACCAGTCGGAGCGTGTTTCTCCCCCGTGGCGCTCGAGGAGCGCGCCCAGCGTTTCACCGGGAACAAGATCCATCGCGTACCATGGAAGTCCGTGATGTTCGCCCGCGTCGACGATGCGTACGATTCCCGGGTGGCGCAATCGTTTCAGCGCGCGCACTTCACGGCGAATTCCCAGCGCGGTGGCGTCCGAAACACCGATGACCGTCTTCACGGCGACCTCGGGCCCTCCGTCTTGATGTACGGCCCGGAACACCGTAGCCATTCCGCCGCTCCCCAGCGTATCGAGGACGCGATATGGGCCGACAGAGCGCACGCCTGTCCCTTTTACCTGGTTCGCCCGCGCGAGGCACGCACAGTGTGGATGGGCGGACGACGCGTGCATCGCAGGGCAGCCGCGTGAGCGTGAATGCGGACGGGCCGGCGCTCCACACCGTGAAACGCGCAGGCAAGCTCATTACCGACCGCGTTGCCGACGGGGAGAAGCCGTCCGCGTGCTAGAACGGGGCATGCTTCGGGGGTTTCGCATTGAGCGCCACGATCGCACGCCACGGCGAACTCAGGGCGTTTTCACCGTCGCGTTCGCAAACAGCGGCGAAACTTCCGCCGGTGAACGCGCCTCCTCGTTCAGGGCGTTTCCCGCTATGCTCGCTTCGTGGCGTGGCGACTTTCGGGGGTAGCCGTTTCGGCCGGTGCGGTCATCGGCCCCGCGCTGATCCGTGCGGCCCATCGGGCGTCGCTCAAGCGTTCGATCACCAACGTCGAAGGGGAGCTTGAGCGACTCGATGCGGCGATTGCGCAGGCGCGCAATGAGCTGGCGGACGCGGCGGCGGGGCTGCGAAGGCAGATGAGCGAAGCCGCGTTCGTGTTCGATGCGCATCTGCTCATGCACGATGACCAGATGCTCGTGGAAGCCGCGCGTGCGCGCATACGCGAGGAGCACGTCAACGCGGGCTGGGCCGTCGAGTCGGTGGCCCGCGACCTGGCCCGTACGCTGGCGTCGGCCGACCATGCGTACCTTCGCGAGCGGGCCGCCGATATTCGTCAGGTCGGTCGCAACATCGTGCGCGCCTTGGTGGGCGCGACCGAGCCGAAGGCGCCCTCGGCGCACGTGCTCATTGCCGATGAGCTGAGCCCCGCCCTAGCGCTTGAGCTTCTTCGCGGAAGTGAAGCGGTGGCCCTCGTCATCGAAGGCGGTTCGGCCTCGTCCCACGCCGCGCTGCTTGGCCGTTCGCTCGGCCTTCCGGCGGTCATCGGCGCCCGTGGCGTGTTGAGCCAGGCGAAAGACGGCGAGCCGGTCTTGGTAGACGCCTTCGCCGGCGAAGTCTTCGGCACGCCATCGGATTCACAGCGCCGTAACGCCGAACGGCAGCACGCCCGGCACGTCGTCCAGCGGACGCGGCTCGACAGGCGCGGGCGCGAGCCCGCCGTAACTCGCGACGGTGTCGCCGTAGCCGTAGGCGCGAATCTGGAGTTTCCCGAAGAAGCACGCCTTGCGAAGGAAGCGGGGGCCGAAGGCGTGGGCCTCTTTCGGACGGAGTTTCTCTTCCTCAGGGAAGGGCACACGCTCGATGAGGAAGCGCAGCGCGCGGCGTACGCACGCGTCGTGGAAGCGGAGCTCGGTCCGGTGATCTTTCGCGCCCTGGACCTGGGCGGCGATAAGGTGTTGGGGGAATCGGCGGAGCTGCGTTCGACCCAGCTCCTGCTGCAGCGGACCGACCTCTTGATTCCACAGCTGCGGGCCATCATGCGTGCGTGCGCGTCGCGCGAGTGCCGTATCATGTTTCCGCTCATTGGTACGTTGGACGAGCTCCATGAAGCTCGCAGCCACTGCAACGAGGTGTTCGCGACGCTCGCGCGGACCCGCGAGGTGCCGAGTCAGTTGCTCGTGGGCGCGATGATCGAGGTGCCCTCCGCCGCTTATGACGCTGCGCGTCTGTCTCGTGCCGCAGATTTTGTATCCATCGGTACCAACGATTTGATTCAATACTTCTTTGCACGATCAAGGGCGGCGGAACGCACCGCCGAGCTTGCCTTCGAGCCGGTGTTCCTCCGCTTCATTCAACACGTACTCGAAAGCGCCGAGGGCGAGGTTGCGGTATGCGGTGACTTGGCATGCGATGCGACGGGCGCTGCTTTGCTGGTCGGCCTTGGTGCACGCCGTCTGTCGGTTCCTCCGCCGCTCGTCTCTTCGGTCCGCGATGCAATCCGCCGATTTGATCTTCATGAGATGCAGCGCCGCGCGGAGGAAGCGCTGTCGCTGGAAAGCGCCGCGTCGGTTCGGCGCCACTTCGGCAGTTCTGATTAGCGCCCGTCACCGGTCCTTGGCCGGAAGGGTTCGATGGCGTGAGAGCCAACCCTGGGGCCCCCTGTTGCCTGCCGTTCCGTCTTCCCGGCAAAACGTTTAGTGTTCGCTTGGCGGCGGGGCGTTTGCTCGGAGAGCTTGAAATTCGGACGCGATCGACTCTTCGTGCACCCGGTTCCAATACTCTCGGTCGTGAAGGCCAAGGTGAGCGTACGGCGCGGACTTCGCGAGCCAAAAGTGGGCGCGCTCCCACTGGTCGAGGATGAATCGCGCGTACTCGGGTCGCTCTTGAAGGCCGGCGTACACGGCAGGCTCGTCGGTCCGTGCCAGACGCAGGTAGGCCCCCACGAACTCAAGCATGGCGAGCACACCGTCGCGAACGCTTCGCGACCCATGGGCCCTGTACAGGTCGCGGACGCACGTCGCTGCGGCAAGCGTATGCACGTAGGCGTTCAGCTCGTTGAGCAGATTCAGGAACCCCTGCGCGCCCGAGTCGCCTTCGAGGTAGGTGCTTTGGTACGGGTTCGTGGTTGGAAGTGTCGGGCGAATCCGCGATCGACTGAAGTCTGGAAAATGCTCCAGCCGGCGCACGTCATTCGGGAGCAGTGCGAAGCTTCGATCGCGCATCGTCGCCGGCGTCAGAGGGCCACGAGCGAGTTCCTTCATCACCCACAGATGCGAGCCCTCATGGACAACGGTGTCAAAACTCCGAACGAGGGCATCGAAAGAAGGGCCGTCGCTGAACACTTCGATGGCGTCGTCGTCCATCGCGTCGATAAACATGACTCCCGGCGGGTAGCGAGCCTCCGCAAGCTGGCGCAGCGTATCCTTCCGGCTTTGCGCCGTCGCACGTTCGCGAAGGTCGTCCACGTTTGCGAGTTCGTCGCAGCCCGCTTCGGACCATGGCCCGTCGTAAATGGACGGCCCGGCACCGGTGTGCGCGACGGCGTCCGTACCAACCGGTGCGGATGGTTGTCTCGCTGGAGTGTCGGCGGTGGGTGTCGAAGCGGCGCTGCGCTCGTTCGACCCGGGAGCGAAGTCCCGGTTGGACTATTCGTTGGTACGGGACGCTTCGCGGGCGGACGGGTCGTTGGTGTGGGACGCGTCCCGACCGAAGTCAGGCCCTTCGCTGAGGAGGAAACCGGCCACGATCGGCAGCCAGATGACAGTCAGCAAGCCAGCGGTTCGGAGGAGGCCCATCATGGCGAGAGGCCAATCGCAGGCAGCTCGTCCGTACCGAGCCCGCCGCGCTCTAGGGCTTCTTCGCGCAGATTGGGAAGGGTGCGTGTGCTGGGAAAGCCGACGTGGCGACGAACTTCCACGCCGTACGCGTCGAGCATGATGAAAGTCGGTACCGTATCGATCGTACCCAGCGGGCTCGTGCCTTCATGCACCCGCTGCTCTGGATCGAAGGTGACCGGGAAGGGCGGCTGCAACGCGCGTTCGTAGGGGTCGGTGAGCATGGCCGCGTCCGGTTGGGACGCGACGGCAATGATCGCGACATCGTCGTGATCGCGGGCAAAGCGCGAAAGGGGCCGAAGGGCGGCTTGGCTGAGGCCGTCCCAGG
>JBCCRV010000028.1:0-20143 GCA_039201085.1 Myxococcota bacterium
CGCCATCTCGAAGCGCATGCGCGCCTCTTCGTCACCAGCTTGGGCTTCGGCGGTTTCGGTCGCATCGCTATCCGGCGCCGCGTTCCCCTGCGCTTCGGCCTTCCCCGCGAAGGCAAGCGTACAGACGGCCAGCGCGAGGCTCGCCCACAAACGAAAGGCGCTGCACCGGACGCGTTCAAGACATGAATTCATGGGCAAGGAATAGGGTGCCTCACTTAGCGTTTCGCGAACAGACTGAATTGGGGAGCGTGATAAGTGGTGCGTCACAGCCCCGAGAGCCGGTTGACGTTGCAGCCCTCGCTGACGGGGCCGGGCGCGCAGAACACGCTCTCGCCGACGCCGAGTTTGCGGAAGTTGTTGTTGCCCCAGCAGTGGTAGTCACCGCGCTCGTCCGGACCCGCGCAGTAGCCGTTGGCTCGCGTATGGCTGAAGACCGCAAAGCCCGTTCCCGGATCCACCGAAAGCGCCATCTCAGGCGTTTCGGTGCCGTCCAAGAACGCTCGGTCCACGCCGAGCTGGTGATGCTCGTTCGAACCCCAGCAGTGCACCTCGCCAATTGCTAGTCCGATGCATGTGCTCTGATTGCTCGCCGCGATGGATGCCGCGTTGTCAATCGGGAACTCCAGCGATACCTGCGCAGGCGTCGTGGCGCTCCGGTTTTCTCGCCCGAGCTGACGGCGCTCGTTGCTGCCCCAACACCAAACTTGGTTGTTGCTCAAGAGCGCGCAGGCGTGGTCCTCGCCGGCGGCAAGGGCGCGTGCGCGCTCCACGTCGGGCACAACCATCAACGGGGAGAGGGTTTCGCCGTCTTGCGAGTACCCCAGCTGCCCCACATCGTTCTTGCCCAAGCAGAGCACCTCTTCGCCATCTCCGATCCCGCCCGCGGTGCCAGCGTCGAACTCGTCAGTGAGAATAACGCACGTGAAGTCCCGACCGGCCGCTGGTGCTCGCGCCGGTACGTTCACGTTGCTGACCTGCATTGAACCCACGTCGAGCGGAGCGACCGACAGCGGTCGGCCCAACTCGGCGTTCGCATTGTTGCCCCAGCATCGGATTTCGTTTTCAGGACCTACCGTAGTGCCGCAGCCATGGTCGACTCCCATGGAGATAGAGGAAAGTCCCGCCAGCATTTCTTGTCCCGTAGCCGCTGCAGCGGCTAGCGAATGGTTGGCCAGCGTACCGCTCACGTTCCGCCCCCAGCAAAGGGCCTCGTCCCTTGCGCTCAGACCAAAGAGTGCGCACGCACCGAGTGGACCTTGAAAGACGTTAATCGCAGCGTTGGTTCCCAGAACCGCTTCATAACCATCGTAGGGAACCGAGAAGCCCGCTTCCGCTCGTCCGTTCGGAACGGTGATGCCCGCGCAGTAAACGCTGGTCTGGGGCGCTGTTTCAGAGATCAGGCACGAACCATTTTCACCCAGCGATAGGCTGCCTGCGCGGATATCGACGTTGCCTGGAGATCCGCCGCTGGGCCGGACCGGTCGTTCAACCGTCTGCGGGCTTTCGATGACTAGGTCGCTGCGCGGGATCTGACCGAAGGGTGCGTAGCCCCAGCAGATGAGCTCACCGTCTCGCTCACTGTCGGGCGCGCCCAACCCACAGAAGCTGCCGCTGCCACCTGCGCTCGTGAGTTCGTCGAGTGCATCGAGGGTTGTAAAAGACTCGTCTTCTACCAGCGTGCGATTCATAGCGCCTTGGCCCAACTCGTTGCGGCTCTGCGAACCGCGGCAGTACGCGACTCCACCGCCGTCCCAGTAGCAAAGCGCGTCCTCCAAGAAGGCCACTTGGGCAACTTCGGCGTCGGCGCTCACTTGAAACGGACTTCGCTGCCGACTCTCTGCACCAGGGATGAGCTCGTCCTCGTTTCTTCCCCAACAGAGCAGCTGCCCGTCGCGCACGGCGCAGAACGTCCCGCTCCGCGCACTGAGGCTCAGAACGTTGTTCAGGACGCCGCCGTTCGGGTCATCAACGAAGTCTAATCTGAAGAATTCTTGTTCCCCGCTTGTTTCGCGACCCAGATCTCCGAACTCGTTGTTGCCAAAGCACGCGACCTGGCCGCTCCGGGCGCGCAGGCACGTAACACGGTCGCTCATGACCAACATGGGCGTCTGGGTGCCTCCCGCGTTGATACCGTCAGGGAGATCAACGGCGAAGGGGACGGCGGCGCCCTCCGAACCGCGCAGCTGCCCTTCCTCTCCGAAGCCCCAGCACCAGACCGCGTCTTCCGCCGTCACGCCGCAGACCCGTCGGTTTCGCGTTGCAAGCTGCACAAACTCCGGAACCCTTTCGTCTCCTGCCGCGCAGTCGGTTGGCGAGTCCAGCGCACACACCCTGGTTGGCAAGCCAAGCGTGTCGACCATTGCAGGTTGACCGCTTCGTCGGTTCGCGTTCGAGCCAACGCAGTACGCTGGACCGGCCTGCTCGGCATCCTCCGTGCCGTCATCCAAGAGAAAACACGTCATCCCATCGCCGGCGACCACATCGTGCGCGCGAATCTCACCTTCGACCGCCGAACCTTCCGGTCCCACGGCTGGCGTTGGAACCTCTAGACTCGTCGCATCCGGACCAAAGGACTCGCCGAAGCGGTTTGAACCCCAGCATTCGAGTACGTTATTCTCGCGGCGAATCGCGCAGGTGTGGCGCGGGCCCGACGAGAAGTCGCGGTACCCGCACTCCGCAGGGTCCGCGCACGGTACGGCGCCGTCGGGCCGCCCATCCGGTGGAACACGGTCGTCTTCCATACCCGTTTCGTCGCCGAGCTCTACGTTGCCGTCGGGTGGGCCGGCGTCTGCGTCGCGCAGCGTGAAGTCGTCGCGGTTCTTCAGGATCGAGCATCCCGCGAGTAGGAGCACAAGCGCCACCGTCAGCGGCGCGCGTAGGAGAGAAGTGTTCAAGTTAACGCTGCCAGGCTACCGCCAATCGAAACGGTTCTCCAGGTTGAGCTCGGGTTCGGTTCATCGACGTGTTCGCAGCCCCCGAGGCGCTCGACCGATTGCCGCCTTTCGAAGCCCCGCCCTGTCTGAAAAGGCCTATCGGTCGGAGCACGGGAACGTGGCGCCAACGCTCGAACGGGAAATGGCGCGCGGCCGAAGACCGCACGCCGTTTCCAGACAAACGCGCGGTGCGGACTCAGGGCGACGTCGTTGGAATCATCCCTCGCGCGCGCCGGAGGTGCCCGACGAAGGCGGCGCGGTCTTGGTCGCGCTCCGCCTGGACCGAGACGATGGCTTCGATGGCGTCGAGGTCCGCGATGTCGGCGAAGGGGCTTTCCTTTAGGATCTCTGCGAAGGCGGCGATGGCCGCGGCCCAGCGCAGGTCCTCGCCGGCGTCGCCCGCGGCGAGCAGGTCCTCCGGAAGGAGCGACACGGCGACTTCGTCCGCCGGGTCTTCCGGCGTCGCGCCGAGTTCCTTCCAGCGCACTTTGACGCGCACCAGTTCGTCCGGCGTGATTTCACGCTCGCCCGGACGCTCGATGCCTTCGAGGATCTCCGGCGTGTTCTGGCCGCCGGGAATCGACTGGCCTTCGAGCACGAGCTCGTAGATGGCGGTGACGCGGTGGCCCGCACCGACTTCGCCCGCATCGACCGTATCGACGCGAAAGTCGTCGTCGGCGATGGCGCGGTTTTCGTAGCCGAGCAGCCGGTATGCCACGACGTGCTCGGGATTGAACTCGACCTGGATCTTCATGTCCTGGGCGACGTGCTGGGCCGTGTTCAGAATGTCTTCGGCGGCATAGCGGTCCACTTGCGCGGCCGAGGACATGACGCTGTAGATGCCGTTTCCAGCGTTGCTCACGCGTTCCATCATCGCGTCGTTCAGGTTGCCGCGGCCAAAGCCAATGGCCGTGAGCGTGACGCCCGTGAGGCGCTTTTCTTCGATGAGCTCGACGAGCTCGTCGCGGTCCGAGATGCCGATGTTGAAGTCGCCGTCGGTGCAGAGCACGACGTGGTTGAAGCCGCCCTCGATGAAGTGTTCCTCAGCTTGCTGATAGGCGAGCTGAATGCCCGCGCCGCCCGCCGTGCCGCCGCCCGAGGAAAGGCGGTTGACCTCACGCTGAATGCGCTGCGTATCTTCGGCACGCACACCGCTCAAGCGCACCGACGTCGAACCGGCGTAGGAGACGATGGAGACGAGATCGTCCGGGTCCAGCTCCTCCGCCGTGGCGTTGACCAAACGCTGCACGAGCGGGAGCTTGTCGGCGGCGTTCATGCTTCCGGACACGTCGATCAGGAAGACGATGTGCGTCGGGCGCTTTTCAAACTCCGCCGGCGCGGCCGCCTGAATGCCGACGCGAAGCTGCGCGAGTTCGCGGCCCATGGCGTGATCGGCAAGCTCCAGGTCGATAGCGAAGGGCACCTCCGCGCCCGTCTCGGGCGTCTCATACGCGTAGTCGAAGAAGTTCACGTACTCCTCGAGGCGCACCGAGCTGCGGTTGGGCAGGAGTCCGTCCTCGATGTCGCGTACGAAAATGTCGTAGCTCGCCGTGTCGACGTCGGCGGCAAAGGTGGAGAGCGGGTCATAGCTCGTGCGCACGAAGGGGTTCGTGCCGACTTCTTCAAACTGGTCGTTGTCGACCTCGTCTTCAGGCTCCTCGGGTTCGGCCAAGAAGCCCGAGTCCTGCGCGGCGCCCGCGTCGGCGAAGGGCGGCGGCGCGGCGCCCGCATCCGCACCGCCTGGGTTGAAGGGGATCGAAGAGCCCCCGTCACCCTCATAGTCGCCGCAGGCGACAAGAAGAAGACTCAAGGACCAAACTAAGGAAAGGGATCGCAGCATGGTGGAAGCGTTCAGCACGCACCGTGCCAGCCGCCTTTCGGGTGCTTTTCGTGGCGCGAGGGCGCAGCGCCTATGCCACGCGGGAACGACGTGGCACACGCTGGCGCGGGCCCCCTGACCGTGTGCGGCTCGTCAACGAGCTTTGCCTCGTTGGGAAAGGCATCCGCCAAAGGCGGGGCGTGGGCATCCATCGGTGCGGCACGGGCAGAAGGCGAGACGCGGCCGACCGCCATGATTTTGGCATCCTGCTAGAATGCGCCGCGAAGGGTCACGCCCGTTGGCGCCACGTCCACGCGCACGGCGGTCGTTTCGTCGCGCGATCGTCGACCCGTGAAGTACCAGACCAGGCCGCCCAGGGCGGCCGCGCCGCCCACGGCCATGAGCACATCGGCGCCAACCCCAAGGCGGCGAAGCCGATCGATGTCGCCCTGCGTACCGGACGGACACGCGCCGTCGATGCACGTCTCTTCGAGATCGGAGTACTGACCGTTGGCCGCCAGGGCGAGGGCCACGCCGGTGACCAGCACGGCGCCGCCGCCGGCCATGAGCGCGATCGGACCGACGTTCGAGCCGGATTCGCGTGGTCCCTCCTCGCTGACCGTCGAGTCGGCGGGCAGGTCGGACTCCGACCCTTCAGCGTCGCTCACGTCGCCGGCCTCGGCGCTTTCGCTCGGGTCTTGCACTTCATCGGTGGTGTCGGCCTCGTCTGGTTCGTCCGCTTCGCGCGTTTCTTCCGGTTCACCGTTCTCCGCGGACGGGGCGAGCTGGGAACGCAGCAGGGCGATGCGTCGCCGCGTGTAGTTGGCGTTCTGCGCGTTGGGGATCGCTTCGAGGTAAGCCTCGTACTGTTCGATCGCCTCTTCGTACTGGTTCAGGCGGTCGTGCGCCGTCGCGATGTTGTAGAGGAGCGCCGGTAGTTCGCTGAGGGCGTACGATTCCTGAAAGCGGCTGAGCGCTGCCTCAAAGCGTCCGTCGCTAAAGGCGACGGCGCCGGCATCGTAGAGCGCGCGGGCTTCGCTCGTGCGGTCGCGCTCCTGGGCCCGCGCCGCCGGCGGCGCAGCGAGCGCGAGCACCAGCCCGATCACCCATCCACGCGACAGCGTGCGGGCAAGTGCGAAGGCGGCGCAGGCAAGGTTCAGAATCATCGCGTACCTCATAGTTCCGTCGGCTCGACCAGCGTGGGTTCGAAGATGAGGCTGGGAACGGTGCCAAGCAGCCCGTAGCGGTTCGAACCCCAGCAAAGCCAGCTTCCGTCGCCGATCCGCGCGCAGTAGCCATTGGCGTTTGGACCGGATACGACGCGCTGACTCTCCACGTCCCGGACGAGGATCGGCACGTCGAACCCGTCGCCCTCTTCACCCCGCTGGGCCAGTTGGTTTTCGCCCCAGCAGCGTACCTGGCCGCTATCGAAGGCCGCGCAGGTGGAGTTGCCGGCGCTCGCCACGCTCACAGCGTTTGACCCCGCCGAACGAATTTCGGCGGGCGTGAAGGTGTCGGCGCGGGTGCCGTTGCCGAGCTGACCCTCGGCGCCGGCGCCCCAGCACTTCACGACGCCATCGTCGATAGCGCAGGCGTGGGCTTCGCCCGTCGCGATAGCGCTCGCGTTGGCGATGCCATCGACGGTGCCCGCGGAAGCCGTGTCCGCGAAGCCTCCGTCGACGGCGCGCCCCAGCTGACCCTGATCGTGGGCGCCCCAGCACGTCACCCGGCCGTCGCCGCGAAGGGCGCAGGCGAAGCGTCCGCCCGCTTGCACGTCGACCGAGCCGCTTAAGTCGCCGTCTGCGTCGAGCACTTCTTCCGCCTCGTCTTCCAGGTCCGAGGGCGAGACGCCGACCTGTCCGTCGTCGTTGATGCCGGCGCAGAAGACCTCCCCCGTGCCCTCCGTTCGCGTGCACGCAAAACCCGTCCCGACGTCGACCTGCACCGGGTTGATGAAGGTCGGCTGCTCGACCGCGTTGAAGTTCACGGACGTGTCAAAGACGCGACCCCAGCAAAAGAGTGCATTCGATACGCCGTCGCGAATGCCGCACGCGAACTGGTCGCCCATCGAGACGTCCAGGTGGTCACCGACCAGCGGCTCCGCTGGGTCAAGGGCTGAGCGAAGCAGGCGCGACGCCATTGCCCCAAAGCGGTTCAATCCCCAGCAAAACGCGTTCGTACCGCTCCGCGCGCAGCCGCCGTAGTCGCCGAGGTCGATGTCGTCGACGTTCGTCAGCGTGCGCCCGGTCACGTCGACGAAGGGTGCCGGAGGCACAACAACAACCGAGGGCTGCGGGATCTCACCATCGCCTGAGTAGCCCCAACAGTGCAGGTCCAGATCGTCGAAGCCGCAGACCGCTTCATCGCCACCGACCAAGCGCTCAAAGCGGTCGAGCGCCGGCGTAGCGACGGGTGCGCGCGCAAAATCCGCTTCGTCGGGGCCGCCGCCAAACTGGCCTTCGATCCGCCGTCCACGGCAGAAGCTGTTGCCCGCCGTCGTGCGCCAGCAGATCGTGTTGTCCGGCAACCACATCTCCTCCACGTCCGTCGCCACTTCCACGGGCGTCGATTGACGAACGGGACCGTCGACGATCGTGCCGTTGAAGTTGCGGCCCCAGCAGACCATCCGGCCCGAGCTTTGCCGCGCGCAGAAATCGAACTCGCCCCCGACGATATCGATCACGTCGGTGAGCCTTTCTCCGCTGTCGCCGGTAGCGGCTACGACAGGTTCGGGCGCCGGGTTGGCGTCGCTGTCGACGCTTCCCCGGCCCAGTTCCGCTTGGTTGTTCCGGCCGATGCAGTGCACCTCGCCGCTGGTGAGGCGCGCGCAGGTGGCGCCAACGCTTAGGGCGAGCTGTTGGACCGGTTCGTCAAACTCCACCCGCCTGGGAAAGCGCTCGCCCACGGTTCCCGTCGCGCCGAAGGTCGCCGAACCCCAGCAGTACGCATCGCCGCCTTCCGTGCGGGCGCAGCCGTGAACGGCCCCCATCGTGAGCTCCACAAAGTCGAGCGTCGCATCCACCTGAATCGGCGACGGTGGCCAGTTTGCGCCCCCGTCCCGGCCCGCCACGATGAACGCGTTGTCCCCCGCGCAGAAGACCTGACCTTCGCTACCGGCGTGGTCCGAAATGAAACAGAACGTGCCGCCCCCGCCCCTCGGCTGGGCCGGAACCTGCCGGCCAGACACGGCGATGTCTTGCGCGAGCAGCAGCGTTTCCTCGCTCGCCCCTGGCGGCGTCCAGCGCAGCGCCGTCGGGCTTTCCAGCGGAACGGGGCCGTCGCCGTTGAGCGACGAGCTGAAGTTCCGGCCCCAGCATTCGACCACGCCGAAGGTGCGGCGCGCGCACACCTCGTCGACGCCCAAGCTGACCTCGATGTACACGTCCAGGCAGGAACCCGCTTCGCAGCGCGAACCCTCCGGGCAGACGATGCCGCAGCCGCCGCAGTTGTTCATGTCGGCGTCCGTCGGCAGCTCGCAGCCGTCGTCGATCATGCCGTTGCAGTCGCCGAAGCCGTCGGCGCACTCGCCGACGGCGCACATGCTGCTCACGCACGCCAGGCTGACGATGTTCTCCCCGTCCGATTCGCACACGGTGCCGCACCCGCCGCAGTTGTTGACGTCGCCGACGATGTCCGTTTCGCAGCCGTCCGCATCCATATCGTCCGGCACCTCGTCGCAGTCTTCGCGGCCCGCGTCGCACACGAAGCCGCACGCCGACGCCATGCACGTCGCCGCCGCGGTGCCGTCAGGCATCGGGCAGGCGGCGCCGCAGCCGCCGCAGTTTTGAATGTCCATCGTGAGGTCCGCGCACGTGTCGGTGCAGAACATGAGGTCGCGGCAATCCGTGCCGCACGATGACACTCCGCCCGTCGCGCCGCAGAGTTCGCCCTCCGCGCAGCCATCGCCGCAGGCTGCGCAGGCTGCTTCCGTTCCGAGCGTCACCTCGCATCCATCCGCAAGCTCGCCGTTGCAGTCCTCAAAGGGTGCGATGCAGCTTCCGATGATGCATCGGCCGTCCACGCAATCGGCCACGCCCCCGGCGACGCTTGGGCAGTCGCCGGGAATCATGCACTCGACCACTTCCGCCATGTCGGCGTCGACCGCCATGTCGATGCCGCCATCGAAGGCGTCAATGGCCACGTCGACGCCGAGGTCGTCGACCACGAAGAAGTCGTCGCTGCTACGGATGAGTGAACAGCCGGCGAGAACCGAAAGCGCGAACGATAGAATTCCAATGCGCATGCCCATTGACGCTGAGAGTGCGCGCAGGCTCGCCGTCGCGGCAAGTTAGCATTGGGGTAACACCAAATCTGGACATGCCCCAGATAGAGGACGCTACGCGCTTCACGCTGGCATCCGGGCACCAGGCTTTCCGTACGCTCGAGCCGAGCATGCACGCTTGGCCGGTTGGCTCCGGTGTCCCAAAAAGCCTCGCGGCGACGCGTTCGCCAGCTCACGCGGCCTTCGGCCGTGCTCCCGTCTCAGCATGCGGCTTCCCGTCCCAAAGCGCGTTAGAATGCGCCGCGAAGCGTGATCCGGTCCGGGCCCACGTCGAAGCGCACGCCCGCCGTGCGGTCCTCCTCGCCCCCGCCCACGAGCAACCACACAAGACCGCCCACGGCGGCGGCCCCACCGACGGCCATCAAGATGTCGGCGCTTCGTCCAACGCGCACGAGCCGGTCGATATCGCCCTGCGAGCCCGGCGGACACACGCCGTTTGCGCAGCGGTCTTCCAAGTCCGAATATTGGCTGTTGGCCGCGATCGCGAGGCCGACGCCCGCTAGGAGCGCCGCTCCGCCGCCAGCCAGAAGCGCGATCGGTCCAGCAATGGAGCGTTCGCGCGCGTTGCGAGCGGGCGGATCCGCTTCGGTCGATGCTTCACCGTTCACGTCTTCGCCCAGCGCGTCCTCACCCGGATCGGCGTCGTCCCGACCGTTCCGACCCCGATCGTCCTGACCCCCATCGGCGTCGCCCGGATCGTCCCCGCCTCGCTCGGCGAGCTGCGACTGCAGTATTGCAATGCGGCTTCGCGTGTAGTTCGCGTTCTCCGCGTCGGGCGTCGCTTCAAGGTAGCCCTCGTAGGCGGCAATGGCCTCGCGCCGATGGCCCAGCCGGTCGTGCGCCGTGCCGATGTTGTAGAGAAGCGCCGGCAGCTGGCTGAGTTCGTACGACTCCTGCCAGCGGTTCAGCGCCGCCGCAAAGCGTCCATCGCGAAAGGCCACGGCGCCGGCGTCGTAGAGACTTCGCGCTTCGTTTGTGCGATCCACGTCCTGCGCCGATGCACTTGCTGCGGCGAGGCAAGAAGCGACGAGGACCCAGGCGAAGACGCGCGGCGCGCCTGATGAAAGACGCATGCTCAAAGCTCCGTGGGTTCGATCAATGTGGGCCGATAAAAGAGGTTGGGATCGGTGCTCAGCCGGCCGAAGCGGTTCGAACCCCAACAGTTCCAAGCGCCCGTTGGCAGCTGGGCGCAGTAGCCGTGGCTGTTGTGGCCGGCAACGATGCGCTGCGACGTGATGCCTGCGACCACCACCGGTACGCTCGAGCGTGGGCCGGCGCGGCCGAGCTGGCCAAAGTCGTTGTTGCCCCAGCAGCGCACTTGGCTATCCGAAAAGGCCGCGCAGGTTGAAAGGCCGCCGCTCGCTACGGACGTTGCCGTGAGCCCCGGCACGGCAACGCTCACCGCCTCCACCACGTCGTTGAGCGCGCCGTTGCCCAGCTGACCGTTGCTGCCGGCGCCCCAGCACTTCACGGCGCCATCGTCGATGGCGCAGGCGTGCGCATCGCCCGTCGCCAGGGCCGTCGCATTGGCGATGTCGGCAACCGCATCGGCGCTGCCGAATGGGCCGGGCCCGAGCGCGCGACCGAGTTGGCCCGCATCGTTCGCACCCCAGCACGTAACCCCTCCGTCGTCGCGCAGGGCGCAGGCGAAGCGGCCGCCGGCGGCCACCTCCGTCGAGCCGGTCAGTGCACCGTCGCCGTCGCGCACCTCGCTTGCGGACACGTTGGCAGCGGGCGACACACCGCATTGGCCCGCGTCGTTCGCGCCCGCGCAAAAGACCGCGCCCGTTCCCGCCTGCTTCGCGCACACGAAGCTCGTGCCGGCATCGACCTGATCGGGATCGGAAAAGCCTGCCAGCGCGGTGGGCGGAAACACAAATCCGACGAGCGGTGCACGGCCCCAGCAGCGAAGTTCGTTGGGCGTGCCTTCGCCGACGCCGCAAATAAACTGATCGCCCATCGAAATGTCGAGGTAGTTGCCGCCGATCACGGGCAAGGAAGCGTTCACGCTCGAAAGGGGCAGCTGCGAGTTCTGACCGGCCGCGCCGAAGTTGTTCAGTCCCCAGCAGTGGGCCTCGCGGCCGATGCGCGCGCATCCGCCGTAGTCGCCGAGGTCCACGTCGGCGAGGTCCGTTCGCGCGTTGCCGTCCACGTCGACGAGGGACGCCGGCGGAAGCTCCACGAGCGAGTCGCGCGGCACTTCGCCGTCCGTGGCGTAGCCCCAGCATCGAAGGTCCGCTCCGTCGAAGGCGCAGCCGATGAACTCGCCGGCAGACGCGCGCTCAAATCCGTCGAGATCCGGCGCGGCGATCGGGTCCGCGGCCGAGCTCGTTACGCTGCCGCTTCCGAACTGGCCTTCGAGCCGCCGCCCTCGGCAGAAGCCGCGACCGTCCGTGCTTCGCCAACAGGTGGCGAGCGCCGCCATCCAAGCTTCCGCCACGCTGGTCCCTGCCACGACGGGCCGCAACTCGGGTGCGCCCGTGCTGCTGATCGGGCGGGCGATGTTGCCGCCCCAGCAGAGCAGGCGCCCGCTGCCATCGATCGCGCAAAACTCGTCGCGGCTGCCGACGAGGTCGACGATGTCCCCGAGGTTGCCGGCTTCCCCCAGCACGCCGGCGACGGGCGCGGCGCTCGCTTCCGGTCCGCTGGCGGCGGTGCCGCGACCAAGCTGACCGAGGCCGTTCCGTCCCATGCAGTGCACTTCACCGCTCGCCAGAAGCGCGCAGGTGCTCGTGATGCTCAAGGCGACCTTCGCCACGTCTTCAGAAAAGTCGACGAGGTGCGGCAGGCGAGTGCTCACATCGCCCGTCTGGCCAAAGGATGCGGCGCCCCAGCAGTAGAGTTCGCCAGCGTCCGTCACGGCGCACGCATGAAAGTTCCGCATCGCAATCGACACAAAGTTCACGCGTGCTTCGAGCTCGATCGGGAAGGGCGGCCAGTTGGGGATCGGCGCTCCTTCGGCGTCCTGCACATCATGACCGGCGACGCGGTCGTCGTTGCTTCCCGCGCAGAAGATCTGCCCTTCGCTCCCGGCGTGGTCGGAAATGAAACACACCGTGCCCGTACCGGTCTTGGGTTGGCCGCTGACTTGGTCGCCACCCACGGCGACCCAGCGCGCGCGCACGAAGGTCTCTTCACTCGATCCGGGCGGCGTCCAGCGTAGGGGCGTGGGCTGCTCGACGGGCATCGGCCCGCGGCCGTTCAGCGAAGAGCTGACGTTGCGGCCCCAGCACTCGACGATGCCCGATGCGCGCCGCGCGCACACGTCGTCGACGGCCGTCGCCACCTGCACGAACACGTCGACGCAGCGTCCATCGACGCAGGGCGCGCCCGGGTCGCAGGTGATGCCGCAGCCGCCGCAGTTGTTCACGTCGGCGTCCGTCGGCGTTTCGCAGCCGCTTCCTTCAAAGGTGCCGTCGCAATCGGCGAAGCCCGGAGCGCACGCGCCCACGGCGCAGGCGCCGCTCACGCACGACGCGCTCGCCACGTTGGCTTCGTCGCCGCACGCCATGCCGCAGCCGCCGCAGTTGTTCGGGTCGCCGTTGACGTCCGTCTCGCAGCCGTCCGTATCTCGGTCGTTTGGCACGTCGTCGCAGTCGTCGCGCCCGGCGTTGCACACGAAGTCGCAGCTCGCCGCCGTGCAGCTGGCGGACGCGGCCCCAGCCGGCGTGGAGCATGCGGTTCCGCACGTGCCGCAGTTTGCAATGTCCGACATGAGGTCGGCGCACGTGTCGGTGCACAGCGTTTGCGTGCCGCAGCCCGTGCCGCAGGAGAACACCCCGTCGACGAAGCCGCAGACCTCGCCTTCGTTGCACGCGTCGTCGCATGCCGTGCACGCCGCTTCGGTGCGCAGGCGCACTTCGCAACCGTCGGCGGGATCGCCGTTGCAGTCGACGAAGTCGCCAAGACAACTTCCCAGCACGCACTCGCCCGCCACGCAGTCGGCGCGTCCGTTTGCGAAGGGATCGCAATCGCCCGGCACGGTGCAATCGGGCATGACCATGTCTCCGCCATCCGCGTCCGCCATGTCGACGGGCGCGTCGTTGAGTGGACCGCCATCGCCCACGACGAAGTCGTCGCCGCTTCGAACAAGTGAGCAGCCCGTGAGCAACGCACATGCCGCCATCAGGTGCGCGTAGCGCCAAGCTTCCATAACCCCTCCAGGCACGCGATGAACGGCCAAAGCTCCGTTAGTTCGTTTCACGTTCTCGCCGGGGAAGAGCGTTCCTGGCGAAGTGAGCCGCATCCCCCCCGGATGCAGCTCGTGTGTTTTGCGTGCGATCGCTTCACCTCGCCCATTGACGGTAGACAGGGGGCCGGCGGCGGAAAATGACGGAAGCTCGACAGTTTGCAGCCGCAGCCACGCGGTGGCGTCGGCTCGCTGCGCGAACCGTTGCGACGGTGCTGATCGGCGTCGCCGGGACCGCGCAGCGCTCCCCATCACGGTCGATGAGCCCTTGGGGTTTTCCACAGGCCGCGGCGGTCCACGTCCGCGTGTTCTCCGATCGAAAAGCACCAAATTTTTCCATAGGAAACATGTGGCATCGAGCCTCACCACTCTGACATTCAGCACGCTTGATACATCGACCCGTCACCGGTCTGTCGCACGACGCGTCATCGCACGAATTCGCACACATGATTTTTTCAAAAACGCCTATAAAATAGGCGAATTCGATCGGGCCTTGGTGCGAATTCGCGTTGCCCAAGGGCCACGAACGACACCCATCCGTCACGAAGTATCGCCCGGCACCCGCCCAATATCGCACAGTCTTTGATCGCGGAAGTTGAAAGGTTCTCTTGCGGTTTTTTTGGGGACCAACCACTACATGTTGTAGTTGTCATCGCATGGCACTACACGACAAGGCCATGGTACTTCGTAGCCTCCGTGAAACACCTGCTCGCCACGGCTCCTGCGGCCGTTTTACGGCGGCTGACAGTGGCCGTAAGTTATTGAAATCAAAGGTGATCGAAAGAAACTTTGATTTCACGGGCACGCGCGTCTTGACGAGCCTCGGCCTCCCATGTCAACCCAGGTCTCCCCTACGGGTAGTGGTCGTGTCTCCGGCGCGACCGCAATCCATAGCGGGAAGGATTCTCGCCGGCGGGCAAAACGCGCGTCGGACACAAAAACCACAGGGCGGGCAGTTTGTGGATTCGTTGGGGACAGCGAATTCGGGGGAGAGGTGCGTTCGTTCGGCCGCGGTCCGATCGCGCTTGGACGTGCGCAAACGCAGTTGATCAGAGAGCAGAGACGAGCACTGAACAAATGAATCGATCTCGCCCTAAAAGCGATCCAGAGTAGTAGGCCCGGCCGGGCGCGCGCGACGGCGCGCAACACGCCAAAGCACGAAGATTTCATCCCGAAGCGGATTCAGCGCAGCAAAACCAGCATCAGCAACAGCACCGACAAACCAGCACCGAAGAAAACGGCGGCAAACAGTCAGACAAGAGCGAGAGCGCCCGGCACCAGCCCGGGCGCAAAAGAAGGCGGAGGTACACACGTGGCACTAGAAAATCGGAACATGGACGGAGAAAGCACCCTCGAAGGCGCCGAGCGGCGAGCCGAGATTACGCAGCAGGCCGGCGGCTTGCACATCGATCGCAAGCTCACGCGCGCCGATGAAAACGCGTACGAGTCCGTGGACTACGAGCTTCGCAACAGCGTGATCAGCGGCAGCGACGGCAGCATCGTCTTCGAGCTCAAGGGCGCCGAGGTCCCCACGGGCTGGAGCCAGCTCGCGACGGACATCGCCGTTAGCAAGTACTTCCGAAAGGCCGGTCTTCACGGCGACAAGAACCAGGGCGAGCGCTCCGTCAAGCAGCTCGTCTACCGCGTTGCCCACACCATTCGCACCGCCGGCGAAGGGTTCGGCCGCTACTTCGCCAATGAAGAAGCCGCCGAGACCTTCGAGCAGGAACTCGCTCACCTGCTCGTGAACCAAAAGGCCGCCTTCAACTCGCCCGTCTGGTTTAACTGCGGCCTCTGGCACGAATACGAGATCGTCGGCGCGAAGGGCAGCTGGGCCTGGAGCGAAGAGAGCGACGGCATCGAGCAGATCGACAACGCCTACTCGCGCCCCCAGTGCAGCGCCTGCTTCATTCAGAGCGTCGACGACGATCTGATGCAGATCTACGAGCTCGTGAAGAACGAAGCGCGCCTCTTCAAGTTCGGCTCGGGCACGGGCAGCAACTTCAGCCGCATTCGCGGTCGCCAAGAGAAGCTGAGCGGCGGCGGCACCTCCAGCGGTCTGATGAGCTTCCTTGAGGTGCTCGACCGCGCCGCCGGCGCCACGAAGAGCGGCGGCACGACGCGCCGCGCCGCCAAGATGGTCAGCCTCGACATGGACCATCCGGAGATCGTCGACTTCATCACCTGGAAGCAGCGCGAAGAGAAGAAGGCCCAGGCCCTCATCGCCGCCGGCTACGACAGCGACTTCAACGGCGAGGCCTACCACACGGTCAGCGGCCAGAACTCGAACAACTCGGTCCGCGTGACGAACGAGTTCATGCGCGCCGTCGAGCGCGACGGCGAGTGGAAGACGACGATGCGCACCACGGGCGAGGTCGTCGACACCTACAAGGCGCGCGATCTCTGGCGCAAGGTGGCCGAGGCCGCGTGGAGCTGCGCCGATCCCGGCCTCCAGTACGACACGACCATCAACGACTGGCACACCTGCTCGAACACGGACCGCATCAACGGCAGCAACCCGTGCAGCGAGTACATGTTCCTCGACAACTCGGCCTGTAACCTCGCGAGCATCAACCTCGTGAAGTTCCTCGACGAGCAGGGTCACTTTGACATCGAGGGTTACCGCCAGGCGATTCGCGTGCTCATCCTGGCGATGGACATCGTCGTCGACCTTGCGAGCTACCCCACGAAGCCCATCGCGAAGAACAGCCACGACTACCGCCCCCTCGGCCTCGGCTACGCCAACCTCGGCACGATGCTGATGCGCCTCGGCATCCCTTATGACAGCGACCTCGGCCGCAGCTACGCGTCCACGCTCACGGCGATCCTCTGCGGCCACGCGTACGCCACGAGCGCGGAGATCGCGTCGACGAAGGGTCCCTTCAACGGCTACACCCGCAACCGCCAGCCCTTCCTCAAGGTGATGAACATGCACCGCGAGGCGGCCTACCGCATCGACGAGCCCGGCGGCCCCGGCATCGCCGAGGATCGCCCCGCCGGCGCGCCGCGCGACCTCATCCAGGCGGCCCAGCAGGATTGGGACCTCGCCGTGAAGCTCGGTGAGAAGTACGGCTACCGCAACAGCCAGGCGACGGTGCTCGCGCCCACGGGCACGATCGGCCTTCTCATGGACTGCGACACCACCGGCATCGAGCCCGACTTCGCCCTCGTGAAGTTCAAGAAGCTCGCCGGCGGCGGTTACTTCAAGATCGTGAACCAGAGCGTGCCCGCGGCCCTGACGAAGCTCGGCTACACCGAAGCGCAGGTCCTGGACATCGTCTCCTACGTGACGGGCACGAACACCTTCACGAACGCGCCGCACATCGGCCGCAAGGTCCTGCTCGACAAGGGCATGACGGACCGCGACATTCAGAAGGCCGAAGAAGCCCTGCGCGGCGTCTTCGACGTGAGCCAAGCGCTGGCGCCGTGGGTCCTCGGCACCGAGACCTTCGAGCGCCTCGGCATTCCCGCCGAGGCCTACAACACGCCCGGCTGGAACGTGCTGAGCCACTGGGGCTTCACGGCCAAGCAGATTGAAGAGATCAACGAAGTGATCATCGGCCGCATGACCGTGGAAGGTGCCCCGCACCTTCGCACCGAGCACCTCCCCGTGTTCGACTGCGCCAACCGCTGCGGCAAGAAGGGCGAGCGTTACCTCGCGCCCATGAGCCACGTGCGCATGATGGCCGCGGCCCAGCCCTTCCTTAGCGGCGCGATCAGCAAGACCGTCAACCTTCCGAACGACGCGACCGTGGAAGAGGTCGAAGAGATCTACATGGAAGGCTGGAAGATGGGCCTCAAGGCCGTGGCGCTGTACCGCGACGGCAGCAAGATGAGCCAGCCGCTGAGCGCGAGCGACGACGCCGACGACGAGACCGAAGAGGGCGTCGTGCCCAGCGTCACCGCCGCCCGCCCGCTGCTCACGCCCCAGCAGGAAGGCATGACCCCGCCCGAGAGCGTGCGTCACCGCCTGCCGAAGAAGCGCGCCGGCTTCACCCAGGAAGCGCGCATCGGCGGCCATAAGGTGTTCCTTCGCACCGGCGAATACGAAGACGGCCAGCTCGGCGAGATCTTCGTCGACATGCACAAGGAAGGCGCCGCCTTCCGCAGCCTGATGAACAGCTTCGCGATCAGCGTGAGCATGGGCCTCCAGCACGGCGTCCCCCTCGAGAGCTACGTGAACCAGTTCACCTTCACCCGCTTCGAGCCCGGCGGCATCGTCGAAGGCCACCCGAACATCAAGTTCTCGACGTCGATCATCGACTACGTGTTCCGCGTCCTCGGTGTGGAGTACCTGAAGCGTTACGACTTCGCGCAGGTGCCGCCTGTCGAAGAGCAGACGGAGCTGCTTTCAAGCACCGACGTGACGGCGGCGATCCGCAACGAAGGTGTGCGGAGCAGTGAACCGCCTCCGGCGATTGTGAAGGCGGAGCAGTCGACGTTTGGGTTTGTGGAAGAGCCGAAGTCTGTGCTCAGCGAGCACATGGCGGAGATGATGGGGGATGCGCCGATGTGCGATAAGTGTGGGCACACGACTGTGAGGAACGGTGCGTGTTACCGGTGTCTGAACTGCGGCAACTCGATGGGTTGCAGCTAGCAGCGCCTAGTCCCTCCGGGACAGAAGGAGGCCGCCGAGAGGCGGCCTTTTTTTGGGCCTAGGGACTGAACGGATGACTCATCCCGTTTGGTAGGGGCTACACAACTCACCACTGTTCACGCGGCTGACGGGTCGTCAGCGCATTGAGGTACGATATGAACTACAAACGACAATTCATTGACGCGCTGCATTCGCGAAATCGCGTCAGGCTGACATTCAACTCCAAGGAAGACGGGCGTGCGCTAACGCGCGAGTGTGCACCACTCGACTTCGCACCCGGTACCCGTTCCTCCAACAAGGACGACCGCTTTCAATTTTGGGATTACGACAGTGATCAAGGGGCCCATGTACTGAGTCTGTTGCCTGAACAAGTCGTCAACCTTGAGGTTCTCGCGACCAGTTTCGCTCCATCCGAGTTCGTGAAATGGAAACCAAACTGGAAGGTCCCTCGTAACTGGGGACGCTACTCGTAGCGCTACGTTCGATGAGATTGCGACGACTCTCCATCACAGCGTTTCGCTGCTTCGCGCACGTTGAACTTGATCTCGATCAACCGCTGATCGTGTTTGTAGGCGACAACGATGTTGGGAAAACGACGCTCCTCGACGCAATCTCAATCGCATACTTTCATGGCGAGCTGCGCGAGCCGGACGTGCGTCGTCGGCACGACGAGACCGTTCAGGAGTGCCGTATTGAAGCGGAGTTTCAGTTGACACGAGATCCAACGGAAACACTGCGAATACGACGAACCCTGCGCGACGGGCACTCGGAGGACTACGTCTACGTCCAATCGCTAGGACCGGACTACGACGACTTTTCGAAGAAGAACGCTGACACACAGAAAGCTCTTATCCAGCGCTTAGGCGAAGCCCCAGGAAAGAACAAAGAGGAACGGTTGCGTCAAGTCGCATGGCTTGAGAAGAATCATCCGGAAGCGAGCCTTCAATGGAAACGGATGCGCGAACCAGGCCCCCCCCTATCTGATGTGTATACGGAGCGGATGTCTGCAAGGGACTTTACGGATCCCAACGCGCTTATCGGAAGGGCGATAGAGCGGAACATTCGAAGTCTGGTTAAGGACTACGAAGCTCAGAATCCGCATGTGTTCGCTCCGTTGAGGAATGCAATCGATACAATAGTTGCGAATAGTGAAATCGAGTTAGAAAAGGAACTGAGAACCGTTCTACCGACGCTGAAGGCTTTTCGGATTCATCCAGCCGTAGATTTCTCGTCCCCAGGGGTTTCCACCGATATCGAGCTTGATGTAGGTGCTGGTCCGAACAGTATTAAACAGTTTGGTGACGGCACGAGCCGCCGGACATGGATTGCTGTCCAGAACGCCTCCGCGATGTGGGACGCAGATGCCCGGGTGGTTCGTCTCTATGACGAACCCGATGCTCAATTGCACTTCCGTGCTCAACGAGAGCTATTCAGTCAGATCCAACGTTGGTCGCTTCACGAGTCGACAGCGCAGACCTTCATCTGTACGCACGCGGTGACACTCATTGATCGCTGTGCTCCACAAGCTATACGGCTAGTTCAACACGATCCAGTCAAGGGAAGCCTGGTACTTCCACTAGCGAGCACAGACTCCGAGTTTCAGATGTTCGAGCAACTTGGTCGATTTGCTGGGCTTAGGAACCTCGCCCTTCTCTACGAGAAGGCATTTCTTTTGGTAGAGGGTCCGACAGAGGTCGCCGCGATTACCGAGATCTATGCGCGTAGGTTCGCGCGCACGCTCGAAGCAGACGGCATTCGGATCGTCAACTTGGAGACCTGCGGCGCATGGCGGTCCGTAGTAACTGCATTGGGGCATACCCGTTCGGGAATGATCCACATACTGCTAGATGCAGATTGTCGCGACTCTCTGAGCGCGAAACTGACACCGGAGGTGCTGCAAAGCGCGCGGCTGTCGGAGAGCGACGTAACACTTATTGGCACGAAGGAATTTGAAGACGCTTTCGAAGACGAGGATTGGCTAGCAGTTCTAAATGACCACTATCCTCGTCAGGACGAAACACGATGGGAGCGTCACCACCTGGAGGAGCCGCGGCGCACGAAGAAATTCTCCGACGCGATCGTCCGTCTTATTCGTCGTGATTCTGTTCCCAATGTGCGCTCGAATGCGAACAAGCCTGAGCTGGGGTACCTTATGGGGCTGACGGTGGATCTTGAGCGGCTTCCGCCGTCGCTATCTTCTGCTCTCTCTCGCGTCGTTGAAATATCGGGCGTTGAAATAGGCGTAGTCCCGAAATCTGTTGAAATTTGAAGAGGCGGTTCCTTTCACCCGGGCTCATGCTCGGGCTGTCTGAGAAAGGAAAAC
>JBCCRV010000029.1:0-20134 GCA_039201085.1 Myxococcota bacterium
ACGACCTCGGTGGCGCGTCGACCCTCGCCCCAAACGCCGGCGAAACCCTCGGGTGAAAGGGCCACGATCGAAGCACCTGCTTCGACGAGATGAAACACCGCGGACTCAAACTCGCCAGGGACGTCGGTCGCTTCGCGCTCCATGACGAAGAGTTTGCGGCCCCCGTGCGCTTAGGGCGAGTGCTTTTCGCGCGCTTTGGCGCACGTCGTTGGGTACCGAGTCGACCTATCGCGTTGGGTCTAGGAACGGTCTAGGACGCGGTCGCGGCGACTTCAGGTCGCGAGGGCTCGAGGCGGCCCACCGCCCGAAGGAACACGTCGAAGCGCGCGCCGATCGTTTCCTCCGCCTGTGCCTTCAAAGCGCGGCTGTCGTTGCCGCGAAGGACGTCGAGCACCTCAAAGGTGAACTCGCCGCGGCGCCGATGGGAAAAGGACTCGCCCTTGGCCAGCGTCGGCGGATCGACGCCAATAAACATCACCAGCACCGGAACGCCGCACTCGGCGGCTACCTCGAAGGCGCCCCGCCGAAAGCGGTGAAGCTTCGTGTCGTGCGAGCGCGTGCCCTCGGGAAAGACGATGAGCGGATGGCCCTTTCGGACGTGCGTCTTCATGCGCTCGAGGGCGCCCGTAAAGGCGTCGTCCTTGGGATGATGGTTCGGCAGGTAGTCGACGCTGCGCAAGAGTGGGCCGAAGAAAAAGTTGTTTCGCCATGCGCTCTTCACCACGCACGTCGTCCCAGGAAACCAGTGCAGCAGAAAGAGCACGTCAATAAGCGAAGGGTGGTTCGCCACCAGAACGAAGGGCTGGTCCTTGAGTGCGTCGGGAAGCGCAAGGCGCGAACCGTAGCCGATCAGTCCCCATGCCTTTAGGCAGAAGAGAAAGGTGCCGTAGCCCCGGCTCACAAATCGGGTGCAGCGCGCACGGTGTCGTTTGCCGTTGCCAAGGGCGAGCAAGAAGAGCAGCGGAAAGAGCACAGCGCCGAGAAGCAGCGTGCCGACAAAGAACACGCTGAAGGCCAGCGCCGTCAGCAGCAGGCGCAGGCTACGCGGCATGCCAGGCGCGAAAGACGAGCGATGTGTTGATGCCGCCAAAGGCGAAGTTGTTGTTCACGATCGTCTCGGGGCCGCTCCAAGGCCGAAGCTCGCGCACGTAGTCAAGGCTCGCGCATCGGGGGTCGACGTCCGTCAGGTTTCGGCACGGCGCGAAGAAACCGTCGCGCAGCATCGCGATGGACCACGCCGATTCGACGGCGCCGCAGGCGCCGAGCGTGTGGCCGACGTAGCCCTTCAGGCTCGCCACAGGCATCTTGTCGCCGAAGACCTGTTCGGTCGCCTGGCTCTCGGCGACATCGCCGATCTCCGTGCCCGTTCCGTGGGCGCATACGTAGCCGACGTCCAACGGCGCCATCGACGCCGAGTCGAGCGCGAGTCGCATGACGCGGGCCATGCCTTCGGTGCGCGGCGCCGTGAGATGGGCGCCGTCGCAATTGCTGGCGTAGCCGGCGAGCTCCGCGAGAATCGTGGCGCCGCGCGCTTGCGCGTGCTCGAGGCTTTCGAGCACGAGCGCGCCCGCGCCTTCGCCAACGACGAGCCCGTCGCGCGCCGCGTCGAAGGGACGCGGGCTCAGCTCGGGATTATCGTTGTA
Organism: Myxococcota bacterium; assembly: GCA_039201085.1. GTDB lineage: Bacteria > Myxococcota_A > Polyangia > Polyangiales > Houyiibacteriaceae > JBCCRV01. The sequence goes on from JBCCRV010000029.1 coordinate 1,644, forward strand.
GCGGTGGCTGGTCGCCATCAGCAGATCAAAGGTGACGGCACTCGTGTAGTGCATCTCTTCGGCGCCGCCAGCGATCATCACGTCTTGGTAGCCGTCCTTGATGAGCTCGAAGGCCGTGCCGATGCCCTGGCTTCCGCTTGTGCAGGCGGTGCACGTTGAGGCGATGCGGCCGCGCACGCCAAAGAACTGGCCGACGTTCACCGCGCACGTGTGCGTCATTAGGCGAAAGTAGGCGTTCGACTCGAGGCCCTTCATCGAGAGGTTGAGTGCGAGCGGCTTGCTGAACGCTTCGGTCTCGCTGCCGCTTCCGCTCGTCGACCCAAAAGCCACGCCGCAGCGCTCACCTTTGAGCACCGATTCATCGAGGCCCGACTGGGCCACGGCTTCGTCCGCCGCGTGCACGGCGAGGAGCGCGACCTTGCCCATCGTTCGGCGCCGTTTGCGCGGGTAGACCTTCTTGAGATCGAGGCCTTCGACGGTCGCGCCGAGGCGGCCGTGCATGTCCTCGATGCGGTCCCATTCTTCCATGTAGCGAATGCCGCCGCGGCCCTCACGCAGTGAGCCGACGCTCTCGGCGAGGTTGTGGCCGATCGGCGTGGTCACGCCGATGCCCGTGACGACGACGCGTCGTTTCGCAGCGGGCTCCATGTTCAGCCGAGGGCGGACCATGCGTCGAACGTTCGTTCGGCGCCGCTGCGAAGGGCGGCGAACGTGGAGTCGTCGCCAACGCAATCCCGCAGCATCGCCCGCGTGCGCTCAAAGATCTCTTCGCTGCGCGCGTGAATCTCACGGCGACTGCGCGGCGCGCCGACCGCTTCCATCACGCCAAAGGCATCGCGGCCCTCGAGCGAATGGTGGCCCGTATTGTAGCGATGGTAGGTGCCTTGCTCGCGCATTTGGCCAGCGACGCTTCGAAAGAGATCGGCAAAGCCGCCCATGACGCTCATGACGCTGTCTTTGCGGCGCAGCGACGAACGAAGCCAGCGTGCATCGAGATGCTCGTCCCGCGCATACGAGTCGAAGAGCAAGTTGTAGTAGGACCCGGTGTCGAAGAACACCTTGGCTCGGTAGAGCTCGTAGCTTCCAAAAGTCGGGTAGAGACCGTCGTAGATGACGAGCGTCGAGTCGAAGCGAAAATGCATGTAGCGGTCGTACAGCTCGACCCGCTCTTCGATGGCCTCGCCCGCGAAGGAGCGCGCGATAAGGTCGCACACGATGTCGTTTTCGACGGCGATGAAGTCGCTTCCCGGACTGTAGAAGGGGTCCGGAAAGGCCGCGGCGTTGCCCACCACGGCCCAGCGTTCCGTCGAGAAGAAACGCTTCGTGCGAAACGCAAGCTGGGTGAAGGCTTCAAGGTCCAGTAGTCTGGCGTCCGCCGCAAGCTCGCCTACGGCTCGGTGCTTCCGGAGGAAGTCTTTGAACCCGGCTTCCTTATGGAGCGCGACGTTCCAGTCCTTCGACTCCTGCACGATGCCGATCGAAGTGATGCCGTTTCGAAGGGGGATGAACCAGATCCAGTAGCCGTCGTACATGAAGTGGTTCGTACTGAGCACGCGGCTCGTGTAGCGAGCACGGGCGTGAAAGTCCGGTGCGTTGATCGCGTCCATGTCGACGACGTCCGTCGCGCGGCCCCACGCGCTGGCAATGCGGTGCGACTTCTCCGGGACGCGAAGCTCGCGCGCCTTGGCGATCATGCCGTCCTTGCCGGTGGCGTCGATCACCCACCGGGCCTTCACCTCTTGCTCGCCGTCTTCGCTCACTGCGGTGAAGCGGTGGCTCGCCTCATCGAGGGTGAGGTCCTTCACGCGCACGCCGACGTTCACGTCGACGCCGTCGGCGCGGTTCATCTCCAGCAGGTCCGCCTCGAAGCGGCTTCGGTCGAGCTGGAAGCTTGGATAGGGCGGAAGGCCGTGAATGCCGATTTCGCTCATGTCCGGCAGCTCGGCGTCGCGGCCGGGCGTGTCGAAGAAGTAGCGCAGGCCGTTCTTTGGCAGGTGCTCCTTGTAGATGTAGGTCGAAAGGCCGAGACGCTTCGTCAGGTAGAGCGTGGCGATTTCGACCGTGGACTCGCCGACTTTGTAGGCGCGTTCGGTGCTGCGTTCGAAGAGCGCGACGCTCAGATCTGGCGACTGGCGTCGAAGCTGCCGCGCGAGAAGGTTTCCGGCGAGTCCGCCGCCCAAAATGGCTACATCTACGTTCATAGGCGAAATGTCCCCGCGCCGAGGCGCTGCGAGAGTCATAGCCGCAGCGGCCCGCGGCGTCCATGGGCTGGGAGCGCCGATTCGCACACGGGACGTTTTGACCCACGGCGCAGCAAAGTCGGCCTTTGCACACGCTGCCATCGGCCCATAATCTCCGGGTGATATGGCGGAGGCGGAGCGCTTCGATGTGGTGGTTTGCGGCGGGGGACTTGCCGGACTGACGATTGGCATTCAGCTGCGGCAAACGCTGTCGGATGCGCGTGTGGCCATCGTGGAGCGCACGGCCCGTCCGCTGCCCGAAGCCACCCACAAGGTCGGCGAGTCGAGCGTGGAGCTTGGCAGCCACTATTTCGACGCGGTCCTTGGACTGAAGGACTACCTGGAAGAAAAGCACCTCCATAAAAACGGTCTGCGCTTCTTCACGGGCGACACACGCGGCCCCCTTTCGAAGCGGCCGGAGATTGGGCCCGCAGAGTTTCCGATCGTGCCGAGCTATCAGCTTGATCGGGGAAGTTACGAAACGGACCTCCGGGGCTTTTTCGAAGACGCCGGTGGCGTGCTGCTCGAAGGCCGAAGCGTTCGGGCCTTTGAGCTTGGCACGGCGGGCGAAGCCCATCGCATCACCCTCGACAGCGGCGCAGAGCTACAGGCGCGCTGGATGGTGGACGCGAGCGGACGGGCCCGGTTGATCAGCAAGCGCCTCGATTTGCGCCGGCCGAGTCCGAACCGGGCGAGCGCCGCGTGGTTTCGCGTCAAGGGGCGCATTCGCGTCGCGGACTTGGTGCCCGAAAGCGACGCGCGGTGGCACGCGCGCGACGTCGACGGCAACCGCTGGCTATCGACGGTTCATCTGATGGGCCAGGGATACTGGGTGTGGCTCATTCCGCTCTCAACGGGCTACACGAGCGTGGGCATCGTGGCGGACCATGAGCATCACCCCTTCGGCACCTACAACAAGCCCGAGCGCGCGTGGCAGTGGCTTCAGCGGCATGAACCCGTGCTCGCCGAGCGCCTCGGCGAGGACGCGGGCGGGCCCCAAAGTGAAGACTTTCGCGTGGTGCACAACTACAGCTACCTGACAGAGCGCGCCTTCAGCAGCGAGGATCGCTGGGCTTGCGTGGGTGAGGCGGCACTCTTCGTCGATCCGCTCTACTCGCTTGGCAGCGACTTCCTCGGCATGACGAACAGCTACGCCACACGACTCATCGCCGATGAGCTGAACGGCGTCGACACCGAAGAGCGCACCAAGGTTTGCAACGCGCTCAACGAAACGCTAACGCTCCTCGGTCGCGACGCGGCGCGCACGCTCGGCGGCAACGGCAAGATCTTTCCGCACGCGGACGTCTTCGGCGCCAAGCTGTGGTGGGACTTCTTCAACTACTGGTCCTTCATGTGCGGCCACTTCTTCCAGCGCATCTACCTCGAGTCCTCCGAACGGCTGGAGCGCTTCTTGGAAATGGGTCAGCGCTACTACCATCTAAACACCCAAGCCCAAGCGATCTTGGAGAACTGGGCGCACCTCAAATCGTCGACGAGCGATGCGAAAAGCTTCGTGCCCCTGCCAATGTTTCCGAGCGTGCTCGCTGACCAGCATCTGTCGCTGATGGAAAAGCGATCGGCGGACGAAACGCTCGCGAAGATGGTGGCGGACCTAGCGACGGGGAAGGCGCTCGTGACCGAGCTGCTCGCGCACGCCCTTCGCGACCTCGGCGAAGGCAAGGCGGAAGCATTCGGACAGGCCCTTGCGCCTCTGGGTCCGTGGGACCTGCCGACAAGCCCGCGCTTCGAAGCGGACACGCTTCCGCGGCGCGAACGCTTGCGCGCCCTTCCGCCCATCGGCCGCGATCTGGAGCGCGCCCTGGGCCGGCGCGAAGGCGATCGGCCTTTGCCCCATCTCTGGGAAGTCGCTCGGGCCGAGTTTTAAAGACCTATCAGATCGCATGCAGGAGTCGTCGAGCACGGCAGCCCGGCCAGCTCACCGCCGCCTCTCTTGTTCTGCACAACCGTCACGTTACTTGTGCGCGTTGCAAAGCTGCTGGACGTTTTCGGCTGCGATCAAGAACCCAGGAATCAAACTACAAGAACCCATAGTTCGACCATGCATGATCCCCTGCCATGCAGTTTGGTCTCAAAGCTCGACGTATCGCAACATCGTGGCGTCCGGAAAGTTACATCGCTAGTATCCCCAGCATGCGCGTGATCAGCCTACTCTCCGCCGCCGCCTTGCTCATCTCATGTGCCGATGCGGGCGAGGTCGATGGCCACGATCATGATGTGGACATGGATGTCATGCAGGGACTCTTCACCGCCGCCTTCGAAGCCAACGAAGACCCACTCAAAGCCGACGGAGCAGGATGCAAAGGCTCCGTCATCGTCGACGAGAACTTCCGTCGCCGCATCGCGCTCACCTTCGACGACGGGCCCCACCCCACGCGGACGCGGGCGGTCATGGAGATTCTTCGCGCGCACAACGCGCCGGCGGCCTTCTTCATCAACGGAGGCGACACGCAAACAGAGACTGGTGGAGCGATCCTCGCGGAGATTGTAGCGGATCCGAACTTTGAGCTCGCCAACCACTCGTGGTCCCACGAGGGAACCCGCCGTGGTGACCGCTTCTTGGATCAAAAGACAGACGAAGAGCTTGCCGCGGAGATTGATGACGTGACCGAGGTCATCGAGGCAACAGGCGCCGAGCCCCGCTACTTTCGCTTTCCATTCGGCCGAGCGACGTGCCGCACGGCGGCGGCCGTTCGTGAACGCGGATACCGTGTGACGGGCTGGAACATCGACTCGGCAGACTGGTGCTACGGCACCGGCCGCGGCACCTGCAATTGGGCGCAAGTTCCGGAAAGCCTTCGCTCCAACATGTTCGAGTACACGATGCGGCAAGCGCGACGAAACAACGGCGGCATCATGCTCTTTCACGATATTCATCAGCACACGGTCGACAGCCTGGACGAGATTCTCACGGCCCTCGAGGACGAAGGCTTTACCTTCACCACGATCGACGATCTGGATACGTTCCCGCTATTGAACGGTGAGATGCCCGAACCACCGTCGTTCATAGGCGACGCATGCGAAGTCGACGAGGAATGCGACGGGTCGACCCGCTCCTTCTGCCACGTGGCCGGCTTCTGCACCCGCCCATGCGAAGGCCCGTGCCCGGATGAGTTCCTGAGAGCGCCGACCTTTTGCATCGAAGACCCAAACGTTCCGGCGACCGGCATCTGCGTCAGCCAGAGCGATGAGATCAACAACTTCTGCGATGATCTGCCCGGAACGGTCGAAGGAAACCGAGACAGATTCTTAGGTGATTCCGAAGCGCGGGAAGCGGCCGCGGACGTGTGTACGCCACCCTTTCCGGACCTCTCGATCTAGCTACCTTGCGTTGGGCATCGTGGATGTGGGGAACACGCTCGACTTCGCCACTCGACGACGAGGTTCCCCTCAATCGACTCGCCACGGAGGGCATGGGGGAGTTTCGTCCCGACAAACGGACCCTTTTAGTCCGTCGACCAACTGGACACCGCTCGCTACGTTGGCGTTCGCGCCTTTCGGGCCCTCGCCGAATATGCGGAGCGGATACGCCGGGTTCCGTTCTGCGGAGACGGGATGATGTAAACGCGCCCAGAAGAGTGCGACGATGGCAACCAAGCGATTGATGTGTTCGAACTCATCGCTGAGCCGATCGATGGCGAGACTCGCGCTCGTCGAAGCGACCTCGTGGCGTTCAGCGTCCCGTAACATCGTGTGACGGACGAGATCGTCCGTTCGGAGCGCTAAGTGGACGGCATCTCAACGTAGTGGTTCGCGTCCATCGTCAGGGCCGACACCGAGCTCGGGCTCTGTCGTCCTTGAAGCGGCTCGACGTCCGGCGACCTGCTGCCGCAAACGGCCACTGCCAACCGCGCACCGCATAAAGAAAGCCCGCCTCCAGCCGGAGACGGGCTCTTCCGTTCAGCCAGACGAACGAACGATCAGTTGGTCGCGCCGGCGCGTGCGCCGTTGCTGCTGAGCTCGGTGATGTAGAGGTTGCCGCGAAGCTGCTGGCCGGACTGGTAGCTGCCGATCCAGATGTCGTACTGACCGCTGGGGGCGTTCTGGAGGTCAACCTGGGGGTTGGTGCCGGCGGTGTCGTCGTTGCAGTGCCAGCGGCCATTCGCGTCGTTGATGATGAGCGTGGTGTCCCCCGCAGCCTGAACGTAGAAGCGGAGGAACCCGCCGCCGGTCCAGTTGACGATGACGTCGGGCGTCGCCGTGGCGTAGCCGCGGCAGCCGGGGCCGTAGCCCATCGAGGAAACGTTGAGGTTACCGCCGCTGGTGACGCTGACCGACTTCGGATCGGGCATGAAACCCTGGTTGACGGCGTGCGTGCCGAAGTGGGCGCGGCTGCCGCCGATGGTCAGCGTGCCTTGGGCGATGGACTGGCCATGCATACCGAGCACAAGGAGGGCGCCCATGACACCCATGACGAGTTGAATCTTCCCAATTTTCTTCACTGATAGCCTCTATTCTTTAATTCGTGCGTTCGCGAATGGCGCTTTGCCCACCGGCGGAAAGCCCCCTGTGTCGCGCGGTGACGAGAGCGTACCGACGATATTCACGGTCCGGGGAAAAAAACTTTCGCATCGTAAAAAGTGCCAGGCGTGGGCTTGCGGGTAGGATATGTAGGCGCTCGTGGTCGTTGCTGCCCACTCTGCGATGCTCCTCCTGCTTCTGGTCTTTCCAGCAGCGCTCGCGCTCGTGCTCCGACGTCGCTGGGGCCGTCCAAAGGGGATCGTCTTGGCGGGGGCCATCGCCTTTGTTTTTGCCGAGCTGGCGCGCTTGATCGTCTCAAAGGGGAGCGACGCGCTCTTTCGCAGCGGCGCCCTCCCCCTCCCCTCGTCGGAGAACGCGGCCCTTGCTCGAGCAGTCGTCGCCGGCGTGCTCACGGCTTTGGCCATCGAAAGCGTGCGCGCCCTCATGCTCGGTCGCGCCGTAGCCAACCACGAAGAGCCGAACGATAACGCGCCCCAAGGCGACGGCGCACCCGTCGTGTTGGACGTTCGCACCCTTCTGCTCTTTGGCCTGGGCTTTGGCGGCGCTGCCCTTGCGCTCGCGGGAGCCCTCGAGTTCTTACTCGCCGGCGCAGCCCTCGTTCTTGAGGGGCTCGACTTCGCACAGATCGCCGAATACGGCCTCGACGAAGTGTCCGCCCGACGCCTCGGTCTGAAGGTATACGAGTGGTGGGCGCGACCACCCTCCGAGCCGTTCATTTTCGCCCTTGGCCAGCTCGCTCTGCTCGCCGTGCACGCGGGCCTCACGTTGATCGCAGGACGCGGCCTCCGCGGAGGGCGCGCCCTCTTCTACGGACTCGCGACGGCGATTCACGCGATCATGGTGAGCTGCGCGATGCTCTTTCCGCGCGCCGAAACCTACGGCGCCTGCGCGCTCGTGACCTGCGCGCTCGGCGCCGTGCTTTGGCGCGACTCGAGCCAGCGGGCGAACTCCGCCAAGAGCGCCTTGTAGAAGAGGTTGCCGATCACTTCATAGCCGGCCGGCGTCGCATGGCGCAGGTCGCTCATGGCCAGGCGAGGCCGCGCGCGGAACCAGCCGCCCATGGCGCCCTCGCCGCCCATCGCATCCCAGGTGTCGAAGAAGGCGCAGCCACTTTCCTCGGCCGCCGCCCGCTGCGCTTCGACGATGTCTTCCATCGTGCTGAGCGAAACGATTCGGCCGCGGTCGTCACGCTTCGCCTGATCGAGGGGCGCGAAGACAAGGCACGAGAGGTCTTCACGCGTGCCGCGCATGCGTTCGATGACGGCTTCGAAGTCCGCTTGGTAGCGCTCGCGCTGAATGCGATCGGACGCTTCGTTTCCACCGAAGCCCAAGATGAGCAGGTTGGTCTGCCGCATTTCGAGCTGACGGGCGATGTGCTCGGCATCGAAATAGAGCAAGCGCGCGGCGCGGGCGCCAACGAGCCCGAGGCTGTCGTAGACGACACCGGCGCCTACGTTCTCGAGCACAGCGCCGTAGAGACGGGTCTGGCCATGGCCGCCGAAGCGCACTTCGAGCTCGTGCGCGCCCAGCGGAAGATCGACGCGCTGCACGGCGTCCTCGCGCTCGTCCTGCCGGGTCGATACGACCTGACGCGGGCCGCGGTCGACTCGGTAGTGAATGTCGCCGCCGCGGCGATGACGCTGGTACCAAATCTCGAAGCGGTTGACGGCGTTGCCGACGGGAGCGTCATCGACGGTAGCAAAGCGCGTGCGGGCACCGGGGCGACCGCGAAACTGCACCCCGCCGTAGCCGTAGAACCCGTCGCGGTCGTGACGCCGCACGATTTCACGCAAGGACCACTCATCGCTGGCGGCGACAAAGACATCACGGTGCCGATAGGCGAGGTAGCCGTTGCCCATCAACACGAAGCCGTGGCCGCCGTCGCCGAAACGCCGCTGCATGCGGCGGCGCATCGTCGACGTAATCAGGTCCGTGGCGATCGACGAATCGCCGTAGTGGGACACGCGGGTCATGGCCACTTCGCCATCATCCGCGAGGGCCGTCGCGCGCAGCGCTTCGAAGAATGCGTTCAACCCGCGGTGGTCGGCATCGGTGATGCGAACATCGATACCCGCATACTCCTCGGGCCGAATGCGAATGCGCGGACCCTCCACCACCGGTGCTTCCTCTTCGCCCAGGCTCGCCGCGATCGCATCGCTCAGACCTTCCCCGGTCGCCTCGACGGCGGCCGCGCCGGTTCCGGCGAAGGTGGGCTGAGCCGCTTCGTTCGTAAAGAGACTCGCAAGCGGCGTATCGTCACCGAGGCGCCATGGACGGAACGAACCGAGGCCCGGAATCAAATAGGTCAACGCGCAGACCGCCACTAGCGTGACCAAGGCTACGCTGAGCTCGCCGAGGGCTGCGCCCGTTTCGTCTTCCGTATCGCGTTCGGCGATCTTCGCATCGAGGTCGTCGCCGTGGCCCGAGCCGTAGGCGCCAAGTGGGTCGCCTTGCGTCGAGGGTGCGGCGGTGGCGCGCTCGACCCCCAAGTCGCCGTCGGACGAGGATGGCGCCGGGCCAGCACCGTCACCGCTTGTCGCCTTCGCTTGCTCCGGGACGTCGTCGGCAGCGTCACCGCCCGTTGACGTTGTTTGCCCGGTGACGTTGTGAACAACCTCGCCGCCCGTCGCGGTGACTTGATCGCCGGCGTCGGTCGAAGCGTCGCCGCTCGCCGCCGCTTGCCCGGACGTCCCGACGACGCTCTCGGACGCCGCCGCGTCGCTGTTGGACTCGTGGGCCGCGGTCGCGTCGTCGCGCGCTCCGTCCTCCACGCGCGGCTTGCTAGCGCGCCGTGCGGGGGGCCGCTTTCTCCGTCTACGCGCCACAGCGAAGCGTTTGCCAAGATTTGTGGCGCTTGTCGACCGAAGGCGTGCCCAAACTCCCGGGCCCGCGCGATCGGCCGATCGTACCCACCACGGCGCCCCGCCTTGCGGCCGCCGCGCTCCTATCCCATGGCGAGGCCTGAGATGTACTTCCACACCCTGGACTACATGCTCTTTCTGGGCCTCGCGCTGCTCGCTTTTTGGGGACTTTTGGCCTCCACACGCTTCGCTGTGGCCTTCGTTCTTGTGGGAGCGCTCGCGTATTTCGGGGCCGCATGGGACGGGAACTACGCCGTTCCGATCGGCGCCCTTCTCCTTCTGGACCTTGCGGGCCAAGAGGGAACGCTGCGCCAGCGCCTTCAGTCGTACCTGAGTCGAGGGGGCGCGGGCCGCGCGATGCTGCTCTTCGTCTTGAGCTGCGCCTTCTACATGGCGTGGCAGGCGAACTACGTCTGGTTGATTCTCGCGTCGACGTGCATCGACTACTTCGTCGGCCTCGGCCTGTCGAAGGCGGAAGCGAAGGGCGCGCGTCGCGCGCTGCTGGCGCTGAGCTTGATGGGCAACCTCGGCATGCTCTTCGCGTTCAAGTACTACAACTTCTTCGCGGAAGAACTGGGCGCGTATCTAATCGAATCCGGCATGCGGGAAGAAGCGCTTCCGCTTCTGCAGTCGGTGCTGCCCGTGGGCATCAGCTTTTACACGTTTCAGACGCTCAGCTACACGATCGACATCTACCGCGGCACGCTTAAACCCGCACGCGACTTCATCACTTTCGCGGCCTTCGTCACCTACTTCCCCCAGCTCGTAGCGGGCCCAATCGTTCGCGCGTCCGAGCTCCTTCCGCAGCTGCACAAACGTCCGCGCGTGACGCGCCATCAAGTGAGCGACGGCCTCTTCCTGATCGCCACCGGTCTCGTGAAGAAGCTCGCCATTGCCGACTACCTCGCGCTCGGCATCGTCGATCGCGTGTTCGTCGAGCCCGAGAAGTTCTCCGCCCTCGAAGTCGTGGTGGCCCTCTACGCCTTCACGATGCAGCTCTACTGCGACTTCTCCGGCTACACGGACATCGCCCGCGGAAGCGCCAAGCTCATGGGCTACGAGCTTCCCCTCAACTTCGACCGACCGTACCAGGCCGCCAACCCCGCGGACTTTTGGCGACGCTGGCACATGACGCTGAGCCGCTGGTTGCGCGACTACCTCTACTTTCCCCTCGGCGGCAGCCGATGCAGTCCGCCGCGGGCGTACTTCAACCTCTTTCTGACCATGTTTCTGGTGGGCATTTGGCACGGGTCGTCCGTGAACTTCGAGGTGTTCTTCTGGTACGCGCTCCTTCAATCGGCCGCCGTAGTCGGCCACCGTTTTTGGCGCAAGCGCTTCCCGCCGAAGCCCGCACCGGCGGAGACGGAGAAACTGCTAGAGCGTTCGCGCAGTGCCTGGATGCGTACGGTGCTCTTTGTCTTTTTGAACCTTCAGTTCGTCGTGTTCTCGCGCATTCTCTTTCGCGCCGGCGCCGAGACCGATCCAATGGCTACGGCAAGCGGCCTTTTGGACCGGCTGATGACGGGCAACTGGTCCGCCATTCAGGTGCCCCTAGGCATGTGGACCTTGCTCGTGGCGACATTCGTACTGCACTTCATTCCGCGAAAGCACTTCGATTTTGCCGCCGTCTCCTTTCGGCGCGTACCCGTCATTTGGAAGGGCGTGCTGCTCGCCGGCGTCGCGTTCCTGCTGATCGAAGTGGCCTCACGTGAAGCCGTACCCTTCCAATACTTCCAATTCTAAGCCTGCTTCGGTCAACGTATGCGACGTAGCCAGCAACCGTGATGCCTGGACCCAAAATCACAGCTGCGCTCGCGTTTGCGTTCGTCGCCGGCCTCGCTGCCCTGGCGTTTCCGCCGGTCCTGACCACGGACATCGCGGACTTTATTCCCGACGATGCGAGCGAAGGGCTCGCGGAGTTTTCGCAGGACCTGACCCGCTCGGAGCTCACGCGTGCGATCACGCTTGTGATCCGCGCGGACGGTGACGCCCAAACCACCGAAGCGACGCGCGAGATCGCGGAGGCGCTGGCGCATATTCCAGAAGTCGAATGGGTGCGCAGCGGCCCCGACGAGGCCATCGAAGAAGCGTTCTACAACGCGTACTTCGAGCGACGCTTCGGCCTGGCATATGGTGCGGACCTGAGCGAAGACGGGCTCCGGCAGCGCGCCCGCCGCCTGCGCGGGCAGCTTGCGGCACCGACGGGCACGTTCCTTCGGCAAATCGCCGCACGCGATCCGCTTCTCCTCTTCTATGATCACGTCTCGAAGCTTCGCTCGAGCGGACGGCTGGAGATTCGCGACAACGTCTTCGTAACGTCGGGCGACGAGGTCCGCGGGGTGATCTTTTTGGCCAGCCGCGCGTCGCCCCTCGACGGTGCCGCTACGCGCCGGCTCCAGTCGGCGATCGACGCGGCAATGTACGAAGCGGGCGTGCAATACGAGCAGGGCGGCATCCACCCCATCGCCCTCGACAGTGAGCGCCGCGTGCGCGGCGACATCACGCGCGTATCCGTGATCGGAACGCTGGCGGTGGTCGTTCTCATTCTCTGGCTCTTTCGATCGTTTGGGGCGCTCTTCGCAGCCTCCGTACCGATCGCCGGCGGAATGATCGTGGCGCTTAGCGTGACCCAGCTGGTCTTCGGCAGGATTCATGGGCTGACCCTCGCCTTTGGCGCCACGCTCATCGGCGTGTCGCTGGACTACGTCGTCCACTACATGAACCACCACGTGCTGCTCCCCGGCGAAACGCCGCGGCAGAGCCTGCGGCCCGTGCGGGCCGGACTACTCCTCGGCGCGGCGACCACGATCGTCGGCCTCGCGGCACTGGCCTGGACCTCGTTCACGGGCATTCGGCAGATGGCGGTGTTTACCTCCGTCGGCGTGGCCGCTGCGCTGGCGCTAACCTTCTTCGTGCTGCCGGCGTTCCTGCCGGCGGCGCCGCGCGTACGGCCCTTTCATCGACGGGCGGCGGAACGCGCTGGCGCACTCCTCAGCCGGCTGCGAGGCGCACGACGAAAGCTCCTGCTCGCCCCGCTGGCGGCCCTAGTCCTCGCCGCCGTAGGCCTGCCGCAGCTGAAATGGAACGACGACCTGCGCAGCTTGAGTCCAATCGATCCTGAACTGCAGGCCGTGGACGAACGCGTTCGCGAGGCCGTGGCCCCTTACGATGCGGGCCGCTTGGCGTTTGTCGCAGCGCCCGATCTGGGGGGCGCCCTGCGTCGAAGCGATGCACTCGCCGTTGCCCTCGACGCAGCCGTAAGGGCCGGTGAACTGGAAGCGCACCGCAGCCTGCGTTTGCTGCTCCCCAGCGCCGAAACGCAGGAAGCATCACACGCCGCGCTTAACGAGGCCGCGCCACACCTCAACGCTAGCTACGCCGCCGAAGGCTTCGCCGAAGGTGTGTTCACGCCCTTCCTGGAGGCGCTTAACGAACCCTTCGAACCGTTACGGCGGAGCGACCTTGAAGGCACACCGATCGAACGACTCATGGCCACGCACTTCCTGGAGACCGAGGACCAGGTGCGTATACTCACCTTTGTGCGAGGCGTGCAGGACGAAGACGCCCTGCGCACGCGCATCGAAGCCGTCGAAGGCGCGCGCTACTTCGATCAGCGCACCTATTTGCAAAGCGCCTACGGCCAGTTTCGCACGCGCACGCTCGAGCTCGTACTCGTCGGACTTATCGCCGTTTTCCTGCTCGTCCTCGTTCGCTACCGCTCCCTGCGCCGAAGCCTCGCGGCATTCCTCCCGGCGGCCCTCGCCGCCGCCGCGAGCCTGGGAACATTTGGCCTCCTAGGCATTGAAGCGAACCTGCTCAACGTGGTCTGCCTCTTGCTCGTTCTGAGCATGGGCGTCGACTACGGCGTGTTCATCGTCGAAGCGGCCGGGCGCAGCCTCGACGAAGGCGGCGCAACACTGGTGAGCTTGGCGATTGCGTGCACGAGCACCTTTGCGTCTTTTGGTGTGCTGGCGCTGAGCGAGAGTCCGGCGCTCGTGGCGATGGGTCTTACGGCGTCGCTGGGCGTGCTCTTCAGCCTGATCCTGGCACCGACGGCGTGGGCACTGCTGGAGGAGTAGACGGACACGGAGACGGGCGGCGTGGACCGCGAGCGCACGCCGCGTCCACAGTACGGGGCCCCAGCTCGCGCGCGCGGGGTCTGCCGCGCAGCACGCGGGTTTCGACCGGCGACGAGGCCGCCAAACACTCAGCCCGGCGGCAGAGCGCCAGAGGCAACGTTGATGCTGCCCTTTGCGAGCAGCTCGCCGTCGCGCCGAAGCGTGCATTCGAACTGGGCGAGCGCACCGGCGCCGAACACCTCCGTCGCGCGGCACTCGAGGAGGTCGCCCACGGAGATGGCGCCGCTGCACTCGAGGCTCCGAGTTCCGAGGAGCGCGCCGGAAACCTTGGGGGCCTTCGCCGCGGCGCTTCGATGGGCCATGAGGGCGGCGGCGCTTTGCGCGAAGAACTCGACGGCGACAAGCGGCGATACCTGGCCACCCTCGGCCATGATGAAGTCCGGCCGCACGTGAATCCTCGTCACGATGGTGCGGCCGCCGTCCTCGACCGCTTCGATCGAATCGATGAAGCGCATCGGCCCGGCGTGCGGGAGGCGCTCAAGGGCTTGCGAAAGGTCGCTCATGCGCCTGGGAGCGGCGTTTCGGGCTCCGGATCACCGCGCTCGGCGGCGGCGCGCTCTTCGATCGCAAAGTCGATGAGCTCCGCCACGGTGCGAATCGCCTTTGCCTTTTCGGGATCGGGCCGGCGGCCCGTGATATCGCGAAGCTGCACGAAGATGTCGACGGCGTCGATGCTGTCGAGGTCGAGCTCTTCGTAGAGGGTCGATTCGGGGGTGATCGTGCTCGCGTCGAGCTCGAAGGAATCGCTAAGGATCTCGACGATCTGCGCCTGTATTTCTTCGCGGGTCATGGGTCAGCCAGGGGTATTGGCGCGCCCGCGGGGCCCCGTCAAGGAGCAGGCGCGTCAAGGAGCAGTGCCGGGGCGAGACAAGAAACGCCCCCAAAATCGCGACCGATGCACGTGCGGCTTGGCCGCGCCCCCTACTCCGAGGCGAAGACGATCCGGCTCGCCGCCGCCTGAACGACTTCCTGCTCCGTGAAGGGCACGGGCGCCGTGCGGTTCACACGCCAGAGCTCGTCCATTTGGTTGCGGAAGAAAGGACTGTTCGGGTTTTCCACGTTGCCGCCGGGGAAAGCGTTCACGGCGCGCGGGCCGTCCGGCGTCAGCTCCACGACGAGGCGCTGCTGCGGACCGGAGCGATAGGAGAAGCTCGTGAGATTGAAGGTCCCGAAACTCGAGGCGTCGACGACGCCGCGATCGCCCTGGCGGGGAAAGCCGTCGGGAAACGTCGGGTCGTCGGTCCTCGGAATATCTGCAGGGTTCACACCGAGGGCCGGCACCTGCGCGTTGAGGCGAAGGGTGTGCAGCCGTCCCCAGCGCCACATGTCGACGTCGTTGCCGAGCCGGTCTTCGAGGCTAGCGAGGGCCGCGACGGTCGCGCGCAGCATGCGCTCGCCCATCGTCTCGGTGACGTCGCTCGTGCCGAGGTCGTCCCAAAGAATGGACGCCCCCGTGTCCTCGTCGAAGGACACCAGTCGCTCCGGTTCGGTGACCATGAGGTCGAGGGTCGTCGAAGCGCGGTTCGTGCGTCGACGCTCGCCGTCGATCACGCCGTCGATGAAGAAGTCATATTCGTCATCGAGCGCAAGCGCCGCGAGGTGGCTGAAGACGAGGTTGAAGATGCTCGTGGCTATGCTGTCGGCGACGATGGTGGCGTCCGGGTCGCCTTCCACGCCGGCGGGCGTGTCGAAGGACCAGGCAGCGAGGCGGTCACGGGCGGCGGCCACATCGTCGATGGCATCTGCTGCTTCGGCAACCGCGGCCGTGAGGTCGGCGTGCGTTCCAGGCGCGTCCCGTTCCTCAAGGGCGCGCCCCAGCTCTCGCACCAGGGTCTCGGTGATAAAGCGACCGTGCGGTGAAATCGCATCGTTCTGCAGCGCGCTCATGTCCGCCGGCGTGATCGCGTCGCCCGCGACGAGTTCGCGCAGCCGCTCGTCGACGCGCGCGAGCCGATGGCCGGCGGCAAAGTTGCAGCCGATGAAGGCCGCGTCGTTGTGCGGGTCGCCGTCGTCCGTGACGCCGACGGGGTCGGCGTTGGCCGTCGCGATGAAGCCCTTGTCGGGGTTGCGGTCGTGCGGAATGAAGCGCTCGTCGACGCCCACGATGTTGCCTTCGCCGTCCCGTTCCCACTCATGGACGCCCGTGCCATCGAGCACGAAGCAGGGCGAAACGCCTTCGTACGTGGCGGGGTTGTATGTGCGCGCCGCAGGCGGGCGAATCGGAATGAGCACAGAGCTCGTGTAGTCGATGTCGCCGGCGCGGGTGGCCATCACGAGCGTCTGACCGCCCACCTCAAAGAGCCGGAACGCCTCACGGGCCTCGTCCGCCGTCGAGGCCGTGTAAAGGCCGAGGAAGGCGCCAAGCTCGTTCGAGGGCGCGTTGCCCGTCCAGGCGACGGAGAGCGCACGAATGCCGTCTGGCGTGTCCTCTCGGCTGCCGGGAACGATAAACCCGTGATGCGGCACCCGCTCTAACTCCACGACGGTTGGCTCATCCTGACCGCTGACCGCGATCTCCTCGTTGACGATTTCAATCGGCACCTGCGCGCCGTTGAAGAGCACCGTGTCAGGAGCGCCGCCCTCGCCCGGTGTGATCTGCTCCATGTACACATCGGTCACGTCATAGCCGCTCGTCGTCAGGCCCCAGGCGATGTCCTCATTGAAGCCAAGCAGGTTGACGGGCGTACCGGCGATCATCTGCCCAGCGGTGTTCACGTCGCCGCCGGCGCGCGCCGTGTTGAGGTGCGCCTGCCAAAAAAGCGGCGGCGAAGTCAGCCCCAGATGCGGGTCGTTCGCCATGAGGGGAAAGCCACTGACCGTGTGCTCGCCGCTCACCACCCAGCTGTTCGAACCGCGGAACTCGTCACCGCCAAAGATCGATCGGTAGTGCGCTTCCATGCGCGCGAAGTGGTCCGTGGCCGCCCGCAGCGACGCGAGGGGCGCGCGAACGTTCGGGCCCGGACGGCGCGGCGCGGGAATCGCGCGGCTGCCCGTGTCTTCGTCCACGTTGGGGAAGCCATCGCGGTTGTAGACTCGCGGGCTGGGTTGAAAGGGAAAGAGATCGTGAAACGCGCCGGCACGCGCGACGAGTTCGGGGGCGCCGTCCACCGGAAAGTTCTCCTGCCACGCGGCGAGGTTTTCCGAGTTGCGCGCGTCGTCCTCGCCGTCGAAGGAAAGGGACGCGGCCTGCAGGCGCGCAATCGAAAGCACCTCGACGGGTGACCAGTCCGTAAAGAGCGACCGCGCCAAGAGCACCGACGGCGATCGAACGGTGCTGTCGCGAATCTGCTCCATGTAGACGTTGATGCCTTCCGTATGGGCCACGATCAGGTCCTGCTCTTCGACCGTGAGGGTCGCGAAGATGGCCGCCGCGTTGCGGGCGTGGCCGGCGAAACGCGCGGCCTGATCGTCGTCGACAAGCCCTGGGTCGAGCGCGCCGCCGAACTCCGCAAGGCGCCCCATGGCCGAGCGGCGTATCAGCTCCATCTGCCCTGCGCGGTCGCGCGCCTGAAGAAAACCTTGCACAACGAACACGTCGCGCAGGTTGGCGCCGTAGATGTGCCACATGCCGAGCTCATCCCGCACGGCGTTCACCACGTCGGTCAGGTGCTCCGAAAGTACGTCGAGGGACTCGTCGACGGGCAGGTCCTCGAGGACCTGCGCCGGGCCGGCGTCGATCTCGGCGTCCGTTGTCATCTCGACGTTCATTTCCTGCCCTTGATCGATGGCCGCTTCGACATCGCCATCCGAGCCTCCATCGAGGCTGACGGCATCGTCACCGCACGCCGCCGCGAGGAGCAGGAGCGCGCTGGTCAGGTAGAACGGTCGGGTGGTCATCGGGCCAATGTAGCCGAACGCCGCGTCGCTTGTGCCCCTGCGTGCCACTCGAGTGTGCTAGCTCACGTTTGACGCAGCGCGGCAGAAAGGAAGCCCGAGTGAAACCGCCTTTTCGACAAACGGCCCAGCGCACGTATGCTCCGCCGCGTGTCGGAGGAGGGCGAAGCGAACGTGGACGAAGCGTCGAGTGCAAAAGCGCCTAGCGAGCCACCCACCGATCCACCTGAGAGCTCGGTGGAAGCGACGGGCGGACACGCTCCGCGTCGGCCTTGGCTGGTGCCGCTCGTCATCTGGCTGATCTGCGCCGCCGCCTACTCGCTCACCTTGGGCGACCGCCTCTTTCAAACGAGCCCGGACAACCACTACGCCCACCTAGCGAACTCCTGGCTCGAAGGCCGCCTCGACCACGGCGGCGATCCGCCGGGGCGAAACGACTGGGCCTGCTTCGACGCGCAGGAACAAGACCTCTGCCCGAACAACCGTTTTCGCTTCAGCGACCAGGAACGCTACAAGTGGTACGTCTCCTTTCCGCCCTTCCCCGCGGTGGTCATGCTACCCGCCGTGGCGGCCCTCGGCGTGGAGAGCGTGCCCGACCGCTTCATATGGGCGTTGATCGGGGCGCTCGGGCCGATGTGCCTCTTCTTGCTGCTCCGGCGCTTGCGTCCGCTTACGGGGCGCTCGCTGCGCGAAGAGCTGGCGCTAAGCGCGCTCTTTGCCTTTGGCTCGGTCTTCTTCTTCGTCGCCGTGCAGGGAACCGTGTGGTTTGCCGCGCACTGCGTCGCTGTGCCCTTGCTAGCGCTCTACGCATACTTTGCCGTCGGCGCGCGCGCCCCGATTCGTGCGGGGCTCATGCTCGGTCTCGCGTTCCTCACGCGCCCCACGACGGCGCTGCTCTGCCTCTTCTTCGCGATCGA